>CBDURI010000059.1:0-11680 GCA_965369435.1 uncultured bacterium | reverse complement strand
GGGGTCTAGACAGCCGGAGTCGTCGTTGTCGATTCGGTTGATTCTCGGAGAGACGGCGGTTCTTGCGAGGTCGGGCGGCTCGCCAAGCTCGCCTTGGGTCAGCCATTGGCGCGCGGCAGCGCCCGCCAACAGCACCGGCATTCGGTCGTGAATCTCGGACACCACCCCTTCCGACTCCCTGGTGAGGACGACGTAATGACCGTCTTGCCAAAGGCCCGCCATGACGAAGAGCTTTCCGTCTGTCCGCCGAAATAGGTAGGGCTGGTTGACGCGGCCTTCCTTTCGCCATTCGAGGAAGCCATCCGCAGGGACGAGACATCGGCCGTCGCGAAAGGCATCACGGAACAAGGCGGTGCGCTCGGCCGTCTCGGAGCGCGCGTTGATCGCGAGCCCTCCCCCGAAGCGGCTCACCCCCCAGAGCGCGTCGGCCAGAATCGGCTTGCCGCGCTCGAGGTAAACTACGGGGCTCTGCTGACCTGGAGCGATGTTGTATCGCGGCCGGAACTGGATCCGCGTCTCGCTGAAGGCGTCGAACGGTAAGTCGCGGATGAGGCTTTCTTCGTCAGGGCAGGCTAGCGTGTATCGCCCACACATGAGCCGTCAGCCGGATTCGTTCTGCGTACCAACGCCGGCGTACTCGAAGCCTTGCGCGGCTAAGTTGTAGGTGCCCCAGATGTTGCGGCCATCGAGGATCACGGGCGTGCGCATGAGATCGCGAATGCGATCAAACTCCGGGTACTGGTACTCGCGCCACTCGGTCAACAGCATGAGCGCGTCTGCGTCCTTTACGGCGTCGTAGGCATCGTCGACGAGCGTGACCCCGTCCCCGAACATCTCCCGAATGTTCTCCATGGCCTCCGGATCGTGGCCGACCACCTCACAGCCCTCGTTGAGAAGGAACTCGATCGTGGTGATCGACGGAGACTCGCGGATGTCGTCCGTGCCCGGCTTGAATGCCAGCCCCCAAATCGCGATCCGCTTCCCTGAGAGCTCGTTGCCAAAATGGCGTTTGAGCTTGCGCACCAAGAAGCTTCGGTGGCGAACGTTGACGCGATTGGTCGCATCGGCGAGCTCGAGCTCGATGCCATATCGCCGCGCGGTGGCAACCAATGCCTTCACGTCTTTGGGGAAACACGAGCCGCCATACCCGGGACCAGCGTGTAGGAACTGGGAACCGATCCGGGGGTCGCTACCTACCCCGTGGCGCACGCTCTGCACGTCCGCGCCGACTTCCTCGCACAGGACCGCCAACTCGTTCATGAACGAGATGCGCATCGCGAGCATCGTGTTGGCGGCGTACTTGGTCACCTCGGCGCTTTCGGGGTTCATCCAGACAATCTTGGTGCACGAGAGGTTGAGTGGGTGGTAGACCTTGTCCATCAGCCGTCGGGCTCGGTCGTGCCCCGCGCGCACGCCCACTACGATGCGATCCGGATACATGAAATCGCCGATTGCCCCACCCTCTTTCAGAAACTCCGGGTTCGATGCGACCTGAATGTCGTGCTCGGCGTCCGCAACCAGCTTCTGAACCTGCGCGTTCGTGCCGACCGGCACGGTGCTCTTGTTGACGATGACGAGATCGTGGGTCGCATGCTTGGCAAGCTCCTCAGCGACGGCGAACACCGCACTCAAGTCTGCCTCGCCATCGTGCGTAGGCGGCGTGCCAACGGCAATGAAGGCTAGATCTACGTCCCGAACGGCGGATTTGAGGTCCGTCGTGAACGTCAGTCGTCCTGACTTTGCGTTTTCCTCGACCAGCTCCTGGAGGCCGGGCTCGTAAATGGGAACCTCGTAGCGCTGCAGGCGCTCGATCTTCGACGCGTCCTTATCAACGCAGACCACGCGCTGACCTGTGGCCGCAAAGCACGTGCCGGTGACGAGGCCGACATATCCTGTACCGATGACGCAGAGTTTCACCGCGCAGCCATAGCATGCATCCGGGGGGGTCTGCTACAAGGGGCACGGAGGGAGGCGCTTTTGATTCTCACCAATATCGACAGCGTGCCAGGCCGACGAATCGTGCAGCACTTCGGCCTGGTACAGGGAAGCACAATACGTGCGAAGCATTTCGGCCGCGATTTCGCTGCCGGCCTCAAGAACATCGTCGGCGGAGAGCTCAAAGGCTACACCGAGCTCCTGCAAGAGAGCCGCGCGGAGGCCACGAGCCGAATGGTCACACAAGCGCAAGGGCTCGGCGCGAATGCCGTCATCAACGTGCGGTTCACGACGTCTTCAGTCGCGCAGGGGGCTTCAGAAATTCTGGCGTACGGCACAGCCGTCGTGGTCGAGTAGCCACGCGATGTCGGCCGAGCTCCTAATCTACTTTGGACTTCCCATTCTCCTCATCGTCATCGGGAGGCTCGTGGGCTCGCGCATCGAACGCAACCACTACGAGAGCATCGTCGCGCGTGAGTTTCGGTTTAGAAGCCAGCCGGCCCTCTCTACCAAGGAGTCGGGCGCAGCCGGTCCTATTCGATCGGCAAGCTTGGCCACCGGGTCCGTCGTCATTTCTGTCGACCACTTCAAGCGCTTCCTGAGCGGCTTTCGAATGATCTTCGGTGGTGAGATCCGCTCTTACTCGTCGCTCATCGATCGCGCGCGGCGCGAGGCGGTGCTCCGCATGAAAGAGTCCCAGCCTGACGCACACGCATACATCAATACGCGACTGGAAACGTCGACCATCTCGAACACGGCGGGCAACGAGGGCACCGGCACCGTCGAGGTGCTGGCCTACGGGACGGCGGTCCACTACGATCGCGCCCCATGACCGACCAACGACCCCGCGTGGTGACCAAACGCGACGACCGCATCTTTCACATCGTCCTCGATCGCGCCGACAAGATGAACGCCTTCGACGTGCGCATGCTCCGGGAGCTTGCGGAGGCGGTGACCGAATACGAAGCGGACGAGTCGCTTTGGTGCGCCGTTCTCTATGCGAATGGTGACAACTTCACGGCCGGGCTCGACCTGGCGGAGGTGGGCCCAGCCGTCCGAGGCGGCGAGCCGTTGTTCCCGGAGGGCTCGGTCGACGTGTTGAGCCTCCACGAACCCAGGAGGAAGAAGCCTCTCGTGATGGCGGTGCAGGGCTGGTGCCTCACCATCGGTATCGAGCTCCTCCTCGCCTCCGACATTCGTCTGGCAGCCGAGGGAACGCGCTTCGGGCAAATCGAGATCAACCGGGGGATTTTCCCGTTTGGAGGGGCGACGATCCGGCTCCCGGAGATTGCTGGATGGGGCAACGCCATGCGCTGGCTCCTCACCGGCGACAAGTTCGATGCGGAGGAGGCCCTGCGGCTCGGCCTGGTTCAGGAGGTCGTCCCGGCCGCCGAGCTACGAGACAAAGCCATCGAAATCGCACGAACGGTGGCCAAGCGCGCACCCCTGGGTGTCTGGGCGACCCTTCGCTCATCGCGGACAGCCCAACTCGAAGGCACCGACGCGGCAGCCGCCGAGCTCCTCGTGATCGCACGCGAGCTCATGGACACAGAGGATGCGGCCGAGGGGATCCGCTCATTCGTCGAGCGGCGCGAGGGCGAGTTCAAAGGCCGCTAGCCGGCATCTCCGCGAAAGAACACGTTACTGTGCAGCGGGTCGCGTGGCTGACGCGTTTGGTTGGCCGGCACCGTCGGGTCCTCGTAGCCGAACGACAGTCCGCAGAGGATCTGCTCGTCATCCGGGATACCGAGGTGCGCGGCTGCTAGCTCGGGGAAGGCGCGTAGCGCTGCCTGGGCACACGAGCCGATCCCGCGGGACTGCATCGCGAGCATCAAGGTCTGCACGTACATCCCGACGTCGAGAGCCACACCGATCCCGAAGCTCCGCGCCATGCAGATGTACGCTACGTGCGGAGCATCGAAAAATTCGAAGTTGCGAAGGGCGGCCTTCAAGCGCCCCGCTCGATCATCGCGGGCGATCCCCATCTTGCCGTAGAGCTCGACAGCGCACGCGACCTGCCTGTCGCGATATGCTCCTACGAATTCGTCGACAGGCGCCACCATCACGGGCGAAGCGCCCGACGTCGCGGCCTCGACGAGAGCCGTTCGCAAATTCTTCAGCGACTCTCCCGACGCGATATAGACGCGCCATGGTTGCACGTTGCAGTTGCTCGGGGCCTGCTGAGCGAGAGCCAAGACATCTTCGAGGGTCTCGCGCGGCACGGGCTTCGGTAGAAAGCCTCGCACCGACCGCCTCTCGCGGATCGTCTCATCTAGATCGTACATGTCGTCACGCGCGCCGCTTGGCAGTCGGAACCGTCTTCTTGATGTGGATGGTGCAGTCTTCGCCCACAACCTTTCGTAGAGCCGGCTCGATGACCCCCGTTCGGACGAACTCAGCGCCGACGCCGAACGCCGCGCGGCCCGTTACCCGGATCACCACCTCATCCTCGCTCACCGCCAGCAACTCGATGCTACTTGCGTCCCTTTCGAGGAGTGGGCTGAGAACATCGTCAATGAGCTGCTGCACCGCCTCACGCACGGGCGGAGCATGGGGAATTGCTTCTCCAAACGCAAACAAAGCTGAGCTATACTTCTCGGGGAATGTCGGAGCCGGTACGCACACGCTTACAAGTCGATGTCCGCCGCCAGCAGCTGCTGGAGTTGGGGCTCGAGTTGTTCGCAAACCAAACCTACGACGAGCTCTCGATCGACGAAATCGCGAGACGGGCTGGCGTTTCGAAGGGGCTGCTGTACCACTACTTCCCCAGCAAACGCGCGTTCTACGTGGCTTCCGTACAGGAGGCCGCTCGCCAGCTGCTCGAGGCGACCGACATCGACGAACATGGAACCGGTCCAGAGCCCGATCCGGCGGGCGCGCAAATCGCGCTTCGTGCCTTCCTCGAGTACGTGTGTCGCCGGCGCGTCACCTATGCCTTCCTCCTCCGTGGTGGCATCGGCACCGACCCCGAGGTCGCTGAAATCATCGAGCACACACGGCAGACCCTCGTCGATCGGTTGCTCTCCCGCCTGTCGCGATTTGGCGCTCGTCCGAACGACCCCGCAACACGGCTGCGGCTTCGAGGCTGGCTCGGTTATCTCGAGGCCTCGAGTCTCGACTGGGCCGAGCGCCAAGAGCTCGACCTGGAGTCGTTCCTCGAGCTCCTCCTCCAGATGGCCACCCATGTGTTTGCTTCGGTGCTTCACCCGGTCGATCCGTAATGGGGCCCGGCGAACTCTTCGCGACCGCGCTGATCTTGGCGGCGACCACGGGGTGCAGCTTGGCCAAGGAGCCGGCGGCATCGATGCCAACGCCGCCCACCCCGCCCGTCCCTACCGCGATCGACTGGAGCGCCTTTGACTCGACATCCGAGAGAAACCCCAACGACGGCTCGCTGCGTGGCGGGGTACCTCTTCCGTTAGCGGCCCGAGGGCTGCGATTCAATCCCGGGCGTGATCCGAACGCGCGCTACGGCACCTTGGAGATGGTTCGCGGCCTCGTCGACGCCGGGAGCCGCGTCCAGCGGGAGCTCGGCGGCCTTCCCGTGACGATCAATGACCTCAGCCACGCGCACGGGGGCCCGATTCCCCACCACCGCTCACATCAAAGCGGACGCGATGTCGACGTGCTCTTCTACCAGCTCGGCCCGGATGCAAAGCCGATCGAAAGTGTGGGCGCCTTCTTCGATCCGAGCGGAGCGGGAGTGGATTTCCGAGACTTGGCGGACCCTTCAGACGATGTGGCCCTGCAGCTCGATGTCCCGCGCACGTGGCTCTTTGTGCAGACGCTCATCGAGGACGAGGAAGCGGCGCTGCAGCATGTCTTCCTGGCTGAACACCTGAGGACGCTACTGCTCGAATACGCGCGCGGACACGGCGTACCAACGGGAACCGTCGCGCGATTCGCCGAAATGACGTGCCAGCCGGGCTATCCCCACGATGACCACCTTCACCTTCGATTCTTCTGCACCCCCGATGATATTTCGCAGGGGTGTCGCGACTCGCCGCCAATGTATCCGTGGCAGCGGGACAAGCTGAAGGCGGCAGGTGTTCGTCCACTACCCCTGGCTCCCAAACGCAAGAACGCGAACGCCAAGATCGTGACTCACGAAGAAGCTCGCGAGGCGGCCGGGCCGATGGACGCCGAGGTGGAGCGCTGGCTCGAACGCCGAGAGCGCTGGCTCGAACGACCACACCCGGGTCGCGTCTATTGTCCATGACCGGGCAGTCGGCGCTCGATGCGCTAAGGTAGCCTCGTGGCCGACTTCGACTGGATTACCGACCAAGCAGAATTCGATGCGCTCGTCGATGAGCTGTCCAACGCCAGCGCATACGCGCTCGACACCGAGTTTCATCGAGAGCGGACGTACCTTCCTCAGCTTGCGGTCGTGCAACTCGCCACCCTAGACCGCATCGCGCTGGTCGACGCGCTTGCGGTCGATGTGCACGCCCTCAGCCGGGCTTTCGATACCGACTCGGTATGCGTGATGCACGCCGGCTCTCAAGATCTGGAGATCTTGGAGCTCGCGACCGGCACTGTGCCCAACCGCATGTTCGACACCCAGATCGCAGCGCTTTTCTGTGGGTATCGAACGAGCTCACTCGGCAAGCTCGTCGAGGGGTTCTTGGGCGTTCAGCTCGACAAGAGCTCCCAGCTCACCGACTGGACCCGCCGCCCCCTACCCGATGCGGACCTCCGCTACGCCGCATCGGACGTGGATCATCTGTTGGAGCTACGCGACACGTTGGTCGGCCGGCTCGGGGAGCGCGGCCGTCTCGAGTGGGCCGAGGAAGAGATCGAGCGCCTACGTTCGAAAGACAGAACTCCGCCCGACGCCGACACCCTCTGGTGGAAGTTGCGCGGCAAAACCAAGCTCAACGGCCGGGCGCGGGGGGTCGCGCAAGAACTCGCCGCGTGGCGTGACCAGGTCGCGAAGAAGCAAAACCGTCCGCCGCGAACGGTGCTATCGGACATGCCGCTCTTAGCGCTCGCCCAGCGCCCTGCGCGCAACATCGAACAGCTAAAGGGCGTCCGGAACCTCGACCTCCGGCGGTTCAAGCATGCGGACCAACTCCTCGCCGCGATCCAACGCGGCACTCAGCTTCCGAAGGAAGCGGTCCGTCTGCCTCCCAAGAGGCCCGAGAACTTGCCCGACGTCGACGGCGTGGTGGCCCTGTGTCTCGCGTGGCTCGCTCAACGCGCCGGCGAAGAGGGTCTGGACATGAGCGTGCTCGGCACCCGCGACGACGTCACCAGCCTGGTACTGCGACAGGCGTCCCGCTTATCCAAGGGCTGGCGTGACACTTTGGTTGGCGGCGAGCTGCGCGCGATCATCGACGGTACGGCCGGACTACGGGTGAAAGGGACCCAGCTCGAGCTGCTGGATCGCGCGGCTTCCTGATCCGGGCTACATTGAGAGGGTGGCTGTAGCCAAAGACGGACGTGTCGTTCTCATCGGCGCTTCGATCATCGTGATCGGAGGCGGCATCAAGCTCGCTGCGCCGCTGTTGGTGCCCGTGCTCGTCGCCACGTTCATCGCCATCGTGACTGCGCCCCTGGTGATTTGGTTGTGCGATCGCGGCGTCCCTCGGCTCTTTGCGGTCTCGTCGGGGCTAATGTTGGACATCGCGGCCGGCGCCGCCCTAGGTTTCCCGCTCGCTGCTGCGGTAGCGACGTTCACCGAACGAGTGCCCGAGTACGCTTCCATGCTCTCCGGCCAGATCGAACAACTCGAGATCTGGCTGGCCGGTTACGGGCTCCACCTCGAATCGATCTACGATTTCTCCGAGCCAACCTGGATGCTGAACCTTGCGACCACCATGGCCCAATCAGCGGCTTCCTTCGTGTCGCAGATGGTTCTCGTCCTACTCATCGTCGCTTTCATGCTCTTCGAGTCGACCGGACTTCGCGAGAAGCTCGCCAAGATCGCAACGCCGAGCCAAATCAAAGACCTTTCTTCCGCCGCACACGAGGTCAATACCTATCTGGTCGCCAAAACGGTGATGAGCCTGCTGACGGGTGTGCTCGTGTTCGTGTGGTGCTGGTGGCGCGGCGTCGACGTCCCGGTGCTTTGGGGTTTGCTCGCGTACCTGCTCAACTACATACCAACGGTCGGCCAGATCATCGCAGCAGTGCCGGCCATCACGCTCGCGCTGATTCAGCTCGGGCCCGGGCAGGCGCTCGTGGTCGCAGCCGGATTCGGGGCGATCAATCTGTCGGTGGGTGCCATCGAGCCGCGGGTAATGGGCCATGCGCTGGGACTCTCCGCGCTAGTCGTTTTGGTTTCCATGGTGGTGTGGGGTTGGCTGTTGGGCCCGGTCGGCGCGCTCGTCTCCGCGCCCCTCACCATGGTCATCAAACACTCCCTCGCGCACAGTGATGACCTGCGGTGGTTGGCCGATCTCCTTGGGCCCGCCCCGAAACCGACGGGCAAATCCGGAGCGAAAAACGCCGACTCCGCGGACGAGCTCAGTCGCGCTTGAGCGCGTCTGCTGCGCGATCCGCGAACCGCCCCAGAACCTGCAGTGCTGCGGAACTTGGGGTCGCGCGCCCGCGACCGACGGCATCTTCGAGCTGTGCGATCAAGGCGGACAAATCCGGGTCACTCCGGAGCGCTCGGCGGAGCCCGTTTTCGATGATGTCCCACATCCATCGCACCTGCTGGAGCTGTCGCCTCCGTTGGAACTCCCCGGAATCCTCCAAGTCACGACGGCTCTCGACCACTAATGCCCAAAGCTCGTTCAGCCCCGTCTTCTCGAGGGCGCTGCAGATCACGACGGGTGGCGCACTGTCGCCTCGCATCAAACGCAACGCGCTTTGGTAGGAAGCCTGGGCGCGTGCGGCGCGAGGCCGGTTGTCACCATCGGCCTTGTTGATCGCGAGCATGTCGGCCACCTCGAGGATGCCGCGCTTGATGCCCTGGAGCTCGTCGCCGGCGCCCGCGATTAGCAGCACGAGAAAGAAGTCCACCATCCCTGCCACGATGGTCTCCGATTGACCCACGCCTACGGTCTCGACGAGCACGACGTCGAAGCCCGCGGCTTCGCACAGGAGAATGCTTTCGCGGGTCTTTGCGGTGACCCCACCGAGGGTCCCGCTCGTCGGCGACGGGCGGATGAACGCATCGGGATCGTTGCTGAGCGTCGACATTCGGGTCTTGTCGCCGAGGATGCTTCCGCCGCTGATGCTGCTGGAGGGATCGACAGTCAACACCGCCACACGATGTCCCTGGCCAGTGAGCATCGTGCCGAGCGCGTCGATGAAGGTACTCTTGCCGGCGCCAGGTACCCCGCTGATCCCAACTCGGTGCGCCCCACCCGTGTGAGGCAACAGCGCCTCGAGCACCTCCTGACCTAGCTCGGCATGCGCCGGTTGCTCGCTTTCGATCAATGTGATCGCTCTCGCCAGGGTCGCGCGGTCGCCTCCGCGCACTCCGTCGACATACTCCTTCGCGTCGAGGCGCTTCACGACCCCCCGAGTTGGGCATCCAGCTGCTCGAGCAGCTCGATCGCGGCGTCGGCGATGACCGTGCCTGGCCCGAAGATCGCGACGGCTCCGGCATCGCGCAGGGCGTCGTAGTCCGCCGGCGGGATCACGCCGCCCACGACCACGAGAATGTCTTCCCGGCCAAGGTCTTTGAGCGCCTGCTTGAGTTGCGGCACCAGCGTCAGGTGCCCTGCCGCCAGCGAGCTTGCGCCAATGATGTGCACGTCGTTCTCGATCGCTTGCTTCGCGCTCTCTTCTGGCGTCTGGAATAGCGGTCCGATGTCGACGTCGAAGCCGAGATCAGCGAACGCCGTGGCGATCACCTTCTGACCACGATCGTGACCATCCTGCCCCATCTTGGCCACGAGGATCCGGGGCCGGCGACCGTGCTTAGCCAAGAACCCGTCGCTGCGGTCTCGCACGCGGTCTACAGCCTCCGAATCTCTACCCACTTCGCTTCGATACACGCCTTCGATACTCCGAATCGTTGCTTGGTAACGCCCCCAGACGCGTTCGAGCGCGTCGCTGATCTCTCCCACCGTTGCCCGATGCCTGGCCGCGTCGATCGCCAGCTCGAGCAGATTGCCATCGCCAGTTTCGGCGCACTTGGTCAAAGCTTCAAGTTTCGGCGTCAGCGCAGCCTCGTCGCGCTCGGCTCGGAGCTCTGCAAGACGCGCGATTTGCGCCTCCCGGACCGCGGTATTGTCCACCTTGAGCACCTCGATGTGGTCTTCCTTGTCCAGACGGTGCTTGTTAATTCCGACAATGGTTTGCTGGCCGGAATCAATTCGCGCCTGGGTCCGCGCGGACGCCTCCTCGATGCGAAGCTTAGGCAGCCCCGCCTCGATCGCCTTGGTCATCCCGCCGAGCTCCTCGACCTCTTTGATGTGCTGCCACGCGCGGAGGGCAAGCTCGTGGGTGAGCCGCTCGACGTAGTAGCTCCCGCCCCAAGGGTCGATCACGCTGGTGGTGCCGCTTTCGAGCTGGAGGTAGATTTGGGTGTTGCGGGCGATGCGCGCGCTGAAATCGGTCGGGAGCGCAAGGGCTTCATCGAGCGAGTTGGTATGCAGGCTCTGCGTGTGCCCCTGAGTCGCGGCCATCGCTTCGATGCACGTGCGCACGACGTTGCTATAGACGTCCTGCGCCGTGAGGCTCCAGCCCGAAGTTTGGCAATGCGTACGAAGTGCGAGGCTCTTCGGGTTGTTCGGGTTGAACTGCTCGATCAGCTTGGCCCACAAAAGCCGCCCCGCCCGAAGCTTGGCAATCTCCATGAAGAAATTGGTGCCGACCGCCCAGAAGAAACTGACGCGAGGCGCAAACTCGTCGATGCCGAGGCCGGCCGCGAGCCCGGTGCGCACATATTCGAGACCGTCCGCCAGCGTGTAGCCAAGCTCTAGGTCCTGCGTCGCACCCGCTTCCTGCATGTGGTAGCCGCTAACACTGATGCTGTTGAAGCGCGGCATGTTCGCGGAGGTGTATTTGAAGATGTCCGCGACGATGCGCATCGAAGGCGATGGCGGGTAGATATACGTGTTGCGAACCATGAACTCTTTGAGAATGTCGTTTTGGATGGTTCCTGTGAGCTGCTTCGGGTCAACGCCCTGCTCTTCCGCCGCGACGATGTAGAGCGCGAGGATCGGCAGCACGGCGCCGTTCATCGTCATCGATACGCTCATCTGGTCGAGGGGAATGCCGTCGAACAGGATGCGCATATCCTTGATGGAATCGATCGCCACCCCGGCCATCCCCACGTCTCCGGCGACGCGCGGATGGTCGGAGTCGTATCCGCGGTGCGTCGCCAAATCAAACGCGATCGAGAGCCCTTTCTGCCCTGCCGCGAGGTTCCGGCGATAGAACGCATTGCTCTGCTCGGCGGTCGAGAAGCCCGAATACTGACGAATAGTCCAGGGCCGGCGCACGTACATAGTGGAGTACGGGCCGCGCAGGAATGGCGGAAGCCCCGGCATGGTCTGAAGATGGGTGACGGCATCGAGATCATCAGACGTGTACACACGCTTCACCGCGATGCCTTCGGGTGTCTGCCAGGCTTGGTCGGCTCCCGCGCCGACGAGGGCCTCCCAGTCCGCGAGCGGCGACGAGCTACCCTCGACGGGGGCGTCGAACTCGACCGTGCTGAAGTCAGGAAACCGACTCATCATCGCACCCCTATGGAGTCGAGGACCTGGCTCATCACCCCGAGCACGTCCGCCCCGACGAATACGAAATCGCTCACCCCTGCCTCGCGCAGTGCCGTCTCGCG
>CBDURI010000058.1:0-11869 GCA_965369435.1 uncultured bacterium | reverse complement strand
GTACCATTCGCTGAGAAGCGGTACCTTGGCCAGGCCGAAAAGTGCCTTGCCCTCGGCGTAGTCGACGACCGGCCCGATCGTAGTCCACTCGTGGGCGGTCCGAATAGCCTCGGCCGAAGTGGTCATATCGCAACACGTGGTATGGTCCGCGCCATGCTGGCTCGGCTTGGCGAGGTTTTCAGCCGGTGGGCCGAACGATGGGTTCCCGATCCATTCGTGCTGGCGCTCGTGCTGACCCTGCTCACGCTCCTGGGAGGATTCGCGCTTTCGGGGTCTGCAGAGGCGGTGTTTCAGGGGTGGTATGGCGGCTTCTCGAGCACGCCGTTGCTCGCTTTTGCGCTGCAGATGTGCCTGATTTTGGTGACAGGCCAGGCCCTTGCTTCGAGCCCACCGGTTCAACGGATCGTCCGCGCCGTTGCGCGCTGGCCCAAGCGAACTCCAGCTGCGGCCGGTTTGGTGGCGCTCATTGCCTGCGGTACCGGCCTCATCCAATGGGGACTCGGCGCGGTCGTTGCTGCGTTCGTGGTTCGAGAGATCGCCCACAGCGCCGCCGAGGACGGGAGGCCGATGGACATTCCCGTGCTCGGCGCCGCCGCGTATACGGGACTTGCGGTCTGGCACGGTGGGCTCAGCGGCTCTGCTCCGTTGAAGGCCGCCGAATCCGCGCAGTTCACTCAGGGCGCAACGCAAGCGATCCCTGTGAGCGAAACTCTTTTCTCTCCGCTCAACCTCGTCGTCAGCGGGGGCTTGCTCGTCCTGCTGCCGCTCATGTGCGTTGCACTCGCCCCCAAGGAAGTGTCCGTCCCGCAGATGCCGTCTATCGAGGCTGCGGCCCCTCGAGAAACGAAGCGGTCGTTCCTCGGACTCTTCGTCGGCGGCGCGGCGACGCTTCTCGTCGCCGTCAGTTGGTTTCGTGGCGATGTGGCGTTCAACCTCAACTCGGTAAACCTCTTCTTCCTGGCGTTGGCACTAGCCGCGCATGGCTCGATCCGCAGTTTCCTCGATTCGGTTTCTGAAGGCGGTCGAGGCGCCGGCGCGATCATCGTCCAGTTCCCCCTCTACTTCGGAATACTGGGCGTCATGCAGGCGAGCGGGATGGTCGAGCGGCTCTCTTCCGCGATGACGTCCGTCGCGTCGACCGCCACCTTTCCGCTGCTGACCTTCTTGAGCGCAGGTCTCGTGAACTTCTTCGTTCCTTCGGGAGGCGGTCAGTGGGCCTTGCAGAGCGACGTCCTATTAACGACGGCTGCCACCCTTGATCTCGATTCCGGCCGGACCATCATGGCATTCGCCTACGGTGACGAATGGACCAATCTCTTGCAGCCCTTCTGGGCGCTGCCGTTGCTTGCGATCACGGGCCTCAAAGCCCGTCAGATCGCGGGCTACACCGCGATCCTCGCGATAGGCGTGGGCCTCTACGTGGGGGCGGTCTTGTTGGTCTTCGGCTAGAGCCCCTGCGCCACGCTGTACGCCGCTTCGGTGTTCTCCGCGATCTGGTCGAGTGTCACGCCGTCGGCCACCTCGACCAACGTCATTCCGCCGCTACCGATCTTGTCGATCTCGAACACGCCCAGGTCGGTGATCACCAAGTCGACCACCCGAGCTCCGGTCAGGGGCAGGGTGCAACTCTGCAACAGCTTGGGCTTGCCCTTTGCCGTGTGCTCCATGACGACGACGACGCGTTTCACACCTGCCACCAGGTCCATGGCGCCGCCCATCCCTTTGACCATCTTGCCCGGAATCATCCAGTTGGCGAGGTCGCCGTTGCCGGTCACCTGCATCGCGCCAAGAATCGAAAGATTGATGTGCCCGCCCCGAATCATGGCGAAGGAGTCGGCGCTCGAAAAAAAGCTCGTCGTCGCAAGCTCGGTCACCGTCTGCTTGCCGGCGTTGATCAGGTCGGCGTCCTCCTCCCCTTCGTAGGGGAAGGGGCCCATTCCGAGCATGCCGTTCTCGCTCTGCAGCTGAACGCTCATCCCATCGGGGATGTGGTTCGAAACCAAAGTCGGAATGCCAATGCCTAGGTTTACATAGAATCCGTCGCGGAGCTCTTGTGCCGCACGCGCCGCCATCTGTTCACGGGTCCAAGCCATCGTCTTCTCCTCAGGCCTCACGCGGACGCGTGGTTCGCTGCTCGATGTGCTTCGAGGCATCCGGGTAGTGAATGATGCGATCGATGAAGATTCCCGGGGTCATGATCTGGTCTGGATCGAGCTCACCTGGCTCCACCAGCTCCTCGACTTCGGCGACGGTGACCTCCGCTGCGGTCGCCATCATGGGATTGAAGTTGCGAGCGGTCTTTCGATAGATGAGGTTGCCCTCGGTGTCGCCCTTCCAGGCGTGAACG
Organism: uncultured bacterium; assembly: GCA_965369435.1. GTDB lineage: Bacteria > Myxococcota_A > Polyangia > Polyangiales > Houyiibacteriaceae > SG8-38. Next base: position 9,522 of record CBDURI010000058.1, on the reverse strand, counting down.
ATCGCCACGTCCGCAAAGAGGCCGCGTTCCATGACGTACTGCGCGCCGTCGAACTCACGAACCTCTTTGCCCTCGGCAACCGTCGTGCCGACGCCCGTCTTCGTGAAGAAGGCCGGGATACCCGCTCCCCCGGCGCGAATCCGCTCCGCCAACGTGCCCTGCGGGGTGAACTCCACGACGATGTCGCCGTTGAGGAACTGCTGCGCAAACAGCTTGTTCTCGCCCACGTATGACGAAACCATCTTGCTGATCTGGCGCGTCTCCAACATCACGCCGAGGCCGATTCCATCGACGCCTGCATTGTTCGAGATCACCGTCAGATCTTTCACCCCCGAGGTCGCAACTGCGGCGATGAGGGCCTCGGGGATGCCGCACAAGCCGAAACCGCCGGACATCAGCGTCATGCTGTCGCTCAGCAAGCCATCGAGCGCCGTGGACGCGTCGGGATACACCTTATTGGCCATGGTTCGTCCTTACCACTCTAGTTGAAGCCGAGCATCTCCCTGGCTTCCGCAGGTGACGCGACCTCGCGGCCCGCATTGCGTGCACACTGAGCGAGCGCTTCGATGAGCTGCCCGTTGCCGGTCGTCTTGTCGCCATTCGGCAAATAGAACGTATCCTCGACCCCGGTCCTGAGCATGCCACCCAGCTCGGCCGCTCGTTGATGGGTTTCCCAGATCTCTTGACGGCCGATGAGCGTCGCCTGCCAATGCGCATCGCCGATTTTGTACTTCATGAGGAGCTCGAGCAGCTCGGGGTCGCAAGGCATGCCCGAGGCGACGCCCATGACGAAGTTGTAGTGCATCTGTTTGGCCATGCCCGCTCGCAAGTAGAGGCCCACCGACCGCACGATACCGACGTCGAAGCACTCCATTTCGGCAGTCGTGTGAGTCTCCGCCATGGCGTCCAGCATCTTCTGGACCTTGTCTACGCTGTTGAGAAACACCATCGGTGGCCAGGCCCAGGTGTTGTCCTTCTTCAGCTTGAGGTAGTTGAGGCTGCCGGCATTGCACGCAGCGATCTCCGGCTTGATGCGGTGCAGGCACGCGACGGGGCCCGAGACATCCTCGTCGATCACGCCCGTCGTCTGGTTGATGATGATGCCGGGACATGCATCGCGAATCGCATCGCTTGCGGCCGCCGCGATATCAGGATCCCACGAGGGGAAGTGTCCCATGTTGGGCTCCTGACGCCGGAAATGGATGTGCACAATCGACGCGCCTGCGTTGTAGGCATCACGGGCCGAGACGGCCATTTCTTCAGGGGTGACTGGGACCGGGTGCTGTTTCGGGTTGGTGAGCACGCCGTTGAGCGCGCAGGTGATGATCGCCTTGTCCATTTGCATCCTTCAGGTTCCAGAGCTTTGTCGACTTCCTAGGCTAGGTTTACGTTTACGTCAAGCAAGGCCGCCCTGCGTAAATCATCTATGGAAATGGTAAAGTATCCGGGACGGGCCCTAAATCACCCATTGAGCGCTCAGAACCACTGCGGTTCAGCCTTGATGTACGAGTCCTCGTTGGTTCGGCAGAGGTTGGCCAGGTGGGGGATCCGAGGGATCTCGGTGCGGATCCAATACTGAGTGGCAATCTCGGTCGCGCGCTTTCGTTCTTCTGAAATAGGCGCCGTCTGTGCCGCCGCGGCCATGTTGAGCCACTGCCATCCGATGACGAGCGTCGCAAACATGTCGAGATAGTCCCAGCTGTGCCCCAGCATGCCATCCGCATCGCCCGCCATTCCGCGCTGACCGAGCTCCATGGTGATTGAGCCCACGGCGGTCACCGCTTCTTCGAGTGCCGCGCAAAGCTCGGGATCGCAGCCTGCTTCCCTCGCGCGCTCGATGGTATGTCCGATCTCTTCGGCCAACGCGCGGAGTGGGGCCCCGCCTTTGGACATCACTTGGCGGCCCAGCAGGTCCATGCTTTGAATCGCGTTCGTTCCCTCGTGAAGCGTGTTGAGCTTTTGGTCGCGCATATACGCCTCGGGGAGATATTCGCTCGTGTAGCCGTAGCCGCCGTGGACTTGGACCGCGAGCACGTTAGCCTCGAAGCCGCGCTCCGCGGGAAAGGTCTTGGCGATCGGGGTGAGCAGGTTCAGTAACAGGCCGGCGCGCTCTCGCTCCTCATCCGACTGCCCGTGCTCCGCGACGTCCGCATACCGTGCGACCGTTGCGAGCAGGGCGAAGCTTCCCTCGACGATCGCCTTTTGCCGCAGAAGCATCCGCCGCACATCGGCATGTTCGATGATCGAAACCTGATCGCCTCCTCGTGCGCCGAGTTTCCGGCCTTGCTTGCGTTCTAGCGCGTACGCGCGCGACTCGTGATAGGCGACCGATGCAGTTGCCGCGCCGTTGACGCCGATCATGATGCGCGCCCCGTTCATCATCTGGAACATGTAGCGAAGACCCTGGTGCGGCTCGCCTACGAGCCAGCCGCGGCAGTCCCCTTCGTCCCCAAACTCGAGCGCCAGGCTCGGGAGCCCCCTCCAGCCGATCTTGTGGATCAGGCCGGCGACGGTGACGTCGTTCGATACCAAGCTGCCGCCTTCTTCGCGGAGCCTCGGGATGGCAAAGAGCGAGATGCCCTTGGTGCCGCCAGGCGCGCCGTCGATACGCGCTAGCGCGAGATTCACGACGTTGTCTGTAATGCCGTGGTCCGCGCCGGAGATGAAGATCTTGCTGCCCTTGATCAGGTAGTAGCCTTCGTCGGTTGGCGTGGCCGACGTCGCGATGTCGCCGAGGCTGCTTCCCGCCTGCGGTTCGGTCAGCGCCATCGTGCCCGTCCACTCGCCCTCATACATCTTCGTCATGAACCGCTCTTTGAGCTCGTCACTTCCAAACGTTTCGATTAGATGGGCGGCGCCGTGCGTGAGACCGACGAAGCCATACGCGCCGAGGTTCGCTGCCATCAGGTACGCACTTGCCATCGTGTGTACGAGCATTGGCAGTTGCTGGCCGCCCACCGACTCGGGACGCGTCGCCGTCAGTACCCCAAGCTCGACCATTTGCTCGAACAGAGCCGGCAACGCGGGATGGGTGTGGATTCGGCCATCGCGAAACACCGGTGGATCCTCGTCCATCGGCTTGTATGTCGGCAACAGGTCTTGCCGTGCGAATCGCCGGACACTGTCGATGTAAAGGTCGAACGTCTCTTTCGAGTGCTGCCGGTAGGCTTCGAGCTCGCAGAGCGACTCCGCGTCGAGGACCGAGTAGAGGAGAAAATCGACGAGGCCGTCGTCGATCAAAGGATTGCTTTGTGTTGCCATGCTCTTGATCTGCCTGCGCCGGCGAAACCTAGCACCGGATCTGCGTAGTTCCCGCGTGAATTGTGCGGGCGCATGCGGTATCACCGCAGTCTATGGATTTCGAGCATTCCGAACGGGCGAGAAACGTGATGGCGCAGGCGGAGCGTTTCGTCCGCGAGCGTGTGGTGCCCAATGAGCAGACCTACTTCGACCAGCTGGTTGGCACCAACGATTGGCGCGAGTGGAAGATTCCTCCGATTCTCGAGGAGCTGAAGGCCGAGGCCAAGGAGCTTGGGCTTTGGAATCTCTTCCTGCCCGACGAGAAGTACGGGGCTGGCTTGGACAATCGCGACTACGCACCCGTCGCGGAGATCACCGGCCGGAGCTTCTTGGCGCCGGAGGTGTTCAACTGCAGCGCTCCGGACACCGGCAATGCGGAGGTTCTGGTGAAGTACGGGTCCGACGAGCAGAAGGAGAGATGGCTCGAGCCGCTGCTCGCTGGCGAGATCCGTTCCTGCTTTGCCATGACCGAACCGGCTGTTGCATCGAGCGACGCGACCAACATGCAGGCGACCTGCGAGGTCGTGGGCGACGAGGTCGTGCTCAACGGTCAGAAGTGGTGGACCAGTGGCGCGGGTGACCCGCGTTGTGCGTTCTTCATCTACATGGGCGTGACCGATGCGAGCGCCGGGCGGCATGAACGGCATTCGATGGTGCTCGTGCCGGCGGATGCTCCAGGCGTGAAGCTCTTACGCATGCTGCCGGTGTTCGGTCACTTGGACGAGCCTCACGGTCATGCCGAGGTGCTCTTCGAGAACGTGCGCCTTCCGGTGAGCAGTATCATTGCAGGGCCGGGCAGAGGCTTCGAGATCGCGCAAGGACGCCTGGGCCCCGGCCGGATTCATCACTGCATGCGCGCGGTCGGTGCGTCAGAACGGGCCCTCGAAAGGCTGTGCCAGCGGGCCGTGAACCGCGTCGCATTTGGCAAGCCGCTATCGAACCTCGGGGGTAATCGCGACATCATCGCCAACTCCCGCATGGCGATCGACCAAGCCCGTCTCTTGACCATGAAGGCCGCCTGGGCGCTCGATACGCTCGGCACTTTTGGGGCTCTGGTCGATATTTCTGCGATCAAGGTCATCGCCCCAAACGTCCTGCAATCGGTCGTCGACGCGGCGATCCAAATTCACGGTGGCGAAGGCATGTCCGACCCCGAGCTCACACGTCTGCTTGCCATGGCGCGCGCGCTTCGGCTCGCCGACGGCCCGGACGAAGTGCACCGCGGCATGGTCGCGCGGCTAGAGCTCAAGAAATACGTTTAGGGTCAGCGGAAGAGGATGCCGAAGTACGGCGTGAGCCATTGTTCTCGCCGGAAGAAAAAGTTGCCGCTCCCCGACAGTGAGTACTTGATACCGATGTCGAGGTAGGATCCGGACGACACCTTGAAGGCCACCCCCAGCTTCGCGGTCATGCCGGGTGTGAACCGGAAGATGGCGACTCGCCTGCAGTAGTAGATGCCGCACTGGATTTCGGTAGCCTTCACGCGCCACCAGTTCGCGTCGAACGTGATGCCGATGTACGGCAGGACCGGACTGTTGTTCGGCACCTGGACTCGAACCTCCGGGGCGAAGTAGAGACGAGTCATCGGGCTTCGGCCCTGGCCGGTTACCCCGGAGATATTGTCGAAGTTGATCGGTGTCCACATCGCGCCGAGCCCGAGCCCGAACACCGCATAGCCAATATCCATGCCGCCAAAGCCATAGAGGTCAGCACCGGGCCGCACCACGTCGCTGTCGACATCCAACCAAACGGGAACGCCGAGGTTGAACGCGCCCTGATAGCCCCGGTGGTACGCCTGCTGCTCCGCCGAAGAAGGGGGATATTGTTCGACCGGATGGCTCGAATACGGTGAAGTCTGAGACGGCTCAGCCGACCAAGCCCCCTGTGCGGACGCAACCGATGTGGAGAGGAGGAGCGCCAAGGCCCCCCCGACTAGGCAATATCTCGCGTTCATGATGTTTGGTTCATCCAGCGGGCGAGCTTTCTGACTAATGCCCTCGGACTGAATCGCACACTGAAGGCAGTCAGCCAATTCATCAAGCCCTCGATGGCGACGACCTTGCCCTTCATCATCGAACGGTAGGCATGCCTGGCTACCTTGTCCGCCGGCGCTGCGCCGAGCCTGAAATAGAGGCTCGTAGCGTTGCGCGCGGTCCCCCCGAAATTCGTCGCCGTCGCGCCAGGACAGTGCACCGTCACCGTGACGCCCGAACCTTTGACTTCCTCGGCGATTCCTTCCGAGAACATGAGCACAAACGCCTTCGTCGCGTAGTACATGGTCATGTCCGGACCTGGCTGGAATCCGGCGACCGACGCGATGTTGAGAATCCGTCCACGCTTGCGAGCGAGCATGCCTTGCAAGCCGAGGTGGGTGAGGGCGACGACAGCGTCGACATTGACCTTCAGCATGTTCATTTGAGTCTGAAATGGCAGTGTTGCAAACTCGCCCTGGGCCCCGAAGCCAGCATTGTTCACGAGGTAGTCGAGCTGGAGACCTTTGCTTTCGAGCGACCCGAAGATGGCGGCGGGCGCAGCGGGATCCGTTAGGTCCGCAGGCACGACGTGGGCCGTGATGCCATGCGCCCCCTCGAGCTCCTTGGCGAGGCTCCGAAGCCTGTCCTCGCTCCGCGCGACGAGCACCAGGTCACGGCCGTCTGCTGCGAAAATCTTCGCCAGCTCTTTGCCGATGCCCATCGATGCACCGGTGATCAAAGCAACTTCTCTCCCGCTCATCCGACGCTCCTTCTCGCTTGCGGCCTCATGGGGGCTTCGGCTGCCGTCGTAGCATGTTATCTTGCGCAGCCTCGATCTTGATCAAGAAAGCCCGGAGGAACCGGAATGCTGCAGTCACGACATCCCGATTGGGAGCCGATCACCGCCTACGTCGCGGACATGTCGTACTTCAGCGGCAAGATGGAGGCTTATCTTCGCTACAAAGAGATCCCGTTCGAGCGACGGGTCGTCGACATGAAGGTCCTGCGGGATGAAATTCTCCCGTCTACCGGCCTGATGAAAGTGCCGGTGCTGCGCCTGGCCAACGGGCAATGGCTCAAAGACACGACGCCGATGATCGACTGGCTCGAGTCTCACTACCCGGAACCGCCAGTGATCCCCAAGGACCCAGTTCTTCGGTTCATGTCGAAGCTAGTCGAGGACTACGCGGACGAGTGGTGCTGGCGGGCGGCGCTCTATTGGCGCTGGCAACCCCTCGAGTCCCGCAAGTTGCTCATGAGACGCATTGGCCACGAGGTGTTGGCTGACTTCCCAGCGCCGAAGTGGCTTGCCGGTTGGTACTACGGACGCCGGCAGATGGCGACCTACCTCAGCGGGGATGGCCTGACCGCGGAAACCGAGCCGCAGATCAAACAGCACTACCTCGACCTCCTCGATGCCATGAACGCGCTCCTGGAGGACCAGCCGTACTTGCTCGGCAGTCATCCAACGCTCGTCGATATCGGCTTGTTTGGTCCAATGTTCCGTCACTACGCGCAGGACCCGACGCCCGGCCGCGTGATGGAAGAGCGCGCGCCCGCGGTCTATGCGTGGGTCGGCCGGGTCTGGAACGCGCGCGCGCATCGCCTCGGGAGAGAACCGATGCTCAGCGATTTTTCTCACCCGGGCTGGGAGTACTTCCTTCGCGACATCGTGCAGAGCTACTGGCCGTTCCTTCTGCGAACCGCGCGTGCCTGGGCCGCGGGTAAGTCACGCCTCGATCACCAGGCGCACGGCGTGACCTACGAGAACCTCAAGGTCGTGCACTACCGCGTTTATTGCCTCGAAGTCCTGCAGAACGAGTATCGGAGGCTGAGCGAGCCAAATCGTAAAGCGGTGGACGACTTGCTCCGGCCCTACGGGAGGCTCGAGCTGATCGACGGGCTCGATTCGGGGCTCATGGAAGAGCATCGATTACCTCTTCGTCCCGATCGCACACAGCCTTCGAAGCTCCAGCGGTTCAGGCTCGCGTTGATGGGCACTCCGTGGGACATGCCGGTCAAGCCAACGAAAAGAGAAGAAACATGACGCGCAAGGATTCTTTCACGCCGCAGTGGTTCGAGGGAGCTCTTCCCAAGCGCTCCTACCGATCCGCCTTCAAGTGGGGAGCGCCCGATGCGTTCAAGCATCCGAATCCGCGGCTGTACGCGTTGATGAAGGAGGTCTTCGATGTCGATGACGACTACTTCAGCAAGCCGCAGAAGCTTGGCCTCGAGGAAGTAACCGCCACTGCCCCGGTTTCGCTGACGCCCGAGCAGACGAGATTTTTCCGCGACCTGTTGGGCGATGAGAACGTGAGCGACGACGTCTACTCCAGGCTCCGCGTGTCTTATGGCAAGACGATGATCGACGCGCTTCGCCTGCGAGACCACGAGGTGGAAAACCTTCCCGACCTCGTGCTCCACCCGCGCGACCGCGTCGATGTGGAGAAGATCGTTCGCTACTGCCACGACCAGGAAATACCTCTCTACACGTTCGGAGCCGGGTCGAGCGTGACCCGTGGAACGGAGTGCTTCAAAGCGGGCGTCTCGATCCACCTAGGCACACACATGAAGCGCGTCCTGTCGCTCAACGTCGTCAACCAAACGGTCACGGTGGAGCCGGGTATCTTGGGGCCCGCACTCGAGGACGCCCTCAATCAAGCGCGCGAGCGGTTCGGCGCGCCTCGTGCCTACACCTGTGGCCAGTTCCCCCAATCATTCGAGTTCTCGTCCGTGGGGGGTTGGGTCGTGACGCGCGGAGCCGGACAGAACTCCACGTACTACGGCAAGGCCGAGGACCTGGTCCTGAGCCAGGAGTACATCACGCCCGTCGGCACGATCAAAACCGTCGATGTGCCTGCTTATGCAACCGGGCCGAACATCGATCAGATCATGATCGGAAGCGAGGGCGCGTACGGGATCTTGGTCGCGGTCACCCTGAAGATCTTCCGTCATCAGCCCGAGAACACCCGCCGCTTCAGCTTCATCTTTCCAGACTGGACTCGCGCGACCGCTGCGGTGCGCGACATCATGCAGTCCGAGTTCGGTTTTCCGTCCGTCTTTCGATTGTCGGATCCAGAGGAAACGGACGTTGCCTTCAAGCTCTATGGCGTCGAAGGAACTCCCATCGACACGCTCGTGAGCTTGCGAGGTTTCAAGAAGGGTGAGCGTTGCCTGATGCTGGGCACCGTCGACGGTGACGCCTCGTACACCGGTATGGTCAAACGTCGCCTGCGAGAGGTCTGCAAAGCACATGGCGGGATGTACACGACCGGGTTCATCACCAAGAAGTGGGAGCACGGCCGGTTTGCTGATCCGTACATGCGCGAGGACTTGCAAGACTACGGGATCATCATCGACACGCTCGAGTGCGCGACGAGCTGGGACGAGCTACCGAATGTGCACAAGCAGGTGCGGGCGTATGTGAAGAGCCGCCCCCGAACCGTTTGCATGACGCACATGTCCCACTGCTACCCGCAGGGGGCGAATTTGTACTTCATTTTCATCGCGAAGATGGGTCACCACGAGTTCCTGGAGTTCCATCGTGGTTTGCTCGACGCCATTCAGGCGTCCGGTGCGACGATGAGTCACCACCATGGCATCGGAAAAATGACAGCGCCGTGGCTCGAGGGCCAAATCGGTAGCGACGAGCTCGAAGTGCTGCGCGCGCTCAAGCGCCATTTCGATCCCAAGAACGTGTTGAACCCGGGCGGCACACTGGCGCTCGATCTTCCCGACGAGGAACGCCGCCTACCTTGAGCTCGGGCGACGATATCGCTGTGCGCCTCGTCGCCCCGGCGGAAGCTTCGCTCCTCATCGGGCTAATTCGGCGCTGCTATGGCGAAACGTACATTGATTCGTCTTTCTATGACGAAGCGCGGGTGAGCGAGCTGCTAGCTAGTCGGCGGCTCCACTCGATCGGCGCCTTCACGGATGCAGGTCAGCTCGTTGGTCACATGGGCATTACCGCCCGCGCGTACGGCGGGATCACTGCGGACGCCGGCATGACGCTGGTCGATCCTACCTTCCGGGGTAGGGGGATCGCGCGACGTGTTGCTGGTGGGCTTGCACAGCAATCGATAGCGCTCGGGCTGGTGGGCGTTCACGACTACCCGGTTACGGTGCACGCGGCTACGCAGCGGATCGGCGCGGGGTTCGGCGTCGACACGGGCTTGATGCTGGCGAACATGCCCGGTGACGTCGTGTTTCAGGAAATCGAGACTCCGGCCCCGGGCGCACGCACGAGCTC
>CBDURI010000057.1:0-12086 GCA_965369435.1 uncultured bacterium | reverse complement strand
AACAACTCCGACAACGGCAAAGCCTTCGCTTCAACTCGCCGCGCCTCGATATCAACAACAGTCCCAGCAGACATGGGACCACCCAATATACTGAACAAATAAACAGTTACAAGGGGGACAGGCTCTCGACTGAAGAGATCAGTGATATCAAGTGGTTACAGGGCTCGATCTTGTCCCTGGTCGTATAGCTGGAGGATGCCGGCGGCCATGCTTCTCAGGAGGGATATGGCCATGGTGAAGTTGTCCTCCAAGACCTCCAGGAGGAGCTCCTGGTCAATGCGGAACGCGACTAGGTCTTCGATGACTTCGGCTCGGAACCAGCGGCGTTCGTCGCCCATGGCGTCGATAGCGCCTACCGAGTCGCTCGGGCCCAGTTGGAAGTGCTGATCCGGATCGGTGGCCCGGCAGTCGATGACGCCGCGGAGCGGAAGCAGGAAGTAAGTGCTTCGATCGCCGATGTTCCAGAGGACTTCGCCTTTGGGAATGTGGACCTCTTGCACATCTCGCGCGAGGTCGGCGATCGCGTCGATCTCGCTGTCGCTGAACGAAAATGTTTTTCGTAAAAATGCCATTCGCTCGACGAGATCGAAAGGGCGATTGGGAAAAGTAAACGGCTCCGCCACGGGACCGAAGCCAGCGCTCTGTCCGAGCTTACGTCGCGCTTCGAGCACCTCGCGGCTGGTTCCCCTGAGTACGCGCTTGAGCAGCACGAAATGGTCTTCGAAGATCTCCTGTGAATCGTCGACGGTAATCGCGAGTGTGACCATGTCTTCGAGTGCGATGCAATCGTAACCCAGCTCGTCACCCGCGAGCGCACTGACCCCGCCGACCACGGTGCGCGGACCCAAGCGGCGCACCGCTCTACCGTTGCGGATGATCTCGCACTCGCCGCTCACCACGTATTGAATCTCGAGTACCGGGACCCCGCTTCGGTAGAGGTGTTCGCCCTTTGCGAAGAAGCGCTCGCGCGTGTTGGCGGCGATGACTTGGGAGATTTCGGGCGGCACTTCGCCGAGTCCCGGCATCGTGCGCAGGAACAAGAAACGCTGGAAACGATCCATTTCGGCGGGTTTTGTGGCTTTTTCAGACAAGATTCTGCGTCTCCTGCGCGGTATCGAGCATCGTACCGAGGCCGAGCTCTGCCGTGTGGTGAGCCGCGATCCCACGGATGACCTCGCTCCGATCCTGCATCATCTCCCTTACCGCCTCTTCGTGAGACAGTGGCTTCACGGTTGCGCCGAGAGCCGCCGCTGCGACACGCGCGCGCCACGCCGGCGATTCTCCGTTGTCGATGACGGCCAGCACGGCTTCACGGAAAGAGCCGGGCAAGGTAGCCTCCAGCACCTCGTGACCCGCAGCTTGTAGTCCCGCGTTGTCACTGGTGACGCCTCGCCAGACCAAGTTGAAATTCTCCTCGGGATGCCGCAGCCCCATGAGCCCGAACGCGCGCTCGAGCGCCGCTCGCTCTTTGTCTTGGAGCGCCACTCGAAGGAGCTCGGCGTCGGCCGTATCGGGGGTACCATTGCTCTCGAGCGCTGCTCGCCATTGAAGAAGTTGGATGACGCGTAGCAAGCTTCCCCGGAGCTGTCCCCGGAGGAGCGCATCGTCGAGAACCATCGATGGCTGAGTCGCCTGCAAGCGCCCGAGCGCCCGCACGATCTTCAGGCGCACGCCGCCTTCGTGTTCTCGATCCAAGTGCTCGAGCAGAATGTCGGCAGCGTCCCGCGAGTCGAACAAAATGATCGTGTGAGGGATGCGGCGGCGTACTTTTCGACTCGTCGACGGGTCCCTGAGGGCCTGATCGAGCGCCACGAGCGCCTCGGGACCGATTGCGACCACGGCGCTACGGGCGGCTGCACGCAGATCAGAATTGCCCAACAGCGGCAGCAGATGCGCCAGGTAGCGCGGGTCGGGGCTGCCCTCCATGGCTCGCAACGTTTCGAGCCGTACGGCGTCGTCGTCGCTTGCGATGAGCTCGATCAACGCCGTGGGTCGCACGATGGATGCCTCGACGTCCAGCTTTTCCTCGAGGAGCTCTTGGCTCGGCACGACCGCCGTCAGTGCACGCAACGCGGCCGCGCGGATGTCCGGGTCTTCATCGGAGAGCATGCGGCGCGCGACTGGGATGAAGCGGCGATCGCTTGCATCGGCGAAGGCCTCTAGCGCGCGGCGGCGGACTTCCGTCGACGGATGATAGAGCACCAGGACCGGAATCAGCTCTACCTTCCCGTGCCGATCGAAGATGTCGATCGCGGCGATGACCTCTAGGTCCTGATCGCTGTTCAACGCGTTGAGTAGAACGTCGAGCGAGTGGCGATCCAACTCCTCGAGCTCGAGCCGGGTGTCGATGACGCCTCGGCGGAGCCGCTTGCGAAACAGGTCGACGTACTGGCGCTGCGTCGACATGATCGCCACGACCCACGCGATGACGAGAAACAGCAACACGATTCCGAGCTGCTGCGTCGTCAAGCCCACTCCAACCGCCGCGATGATCAGCAACGATGCAACCGCCTGCCCGCCACGGTGTCCGAATACCTCGATGATGCCTTTTGCCCGCTCGCGTCGCTTGCTGTCGAGCGGCAGATAGAGAACCTCGACCGCGCTGCGGTACAGGGTGTGGCGCAGGCTCCCGTCGACCGCTTTGAGCGCCACCGCAAACAACAGGACCGGTCCGAGCGAGAGGCCGATTGCGCCGCCGAAGATCAGGCTGGGCAACAAGGCAGAGCTCCGGTGCGCCCCAAATGCGCGCAGGAGCCACCCGGCCCCGACGATCTGAATCAGCAAGGCTACGCTGTTCAGGCCCAGATAGAAGCGCGCGAAGAACGGACCGAGCCCCTCTGCCGGGATGTGGTCTGCGACCGTGCTCTTGAAGACGAAGTCCACCACGGTCAGGGCGATCGTTCCCATCAGGACCAGCGTCAGAACGCGCGAAAGGTAGCTATCTCGAAGCAGCCAGCCGAGCGGACGTACCCGTTCGACGGCAGCGTGGTCCGCCACTGCCTCGCCCGGGATCTTCCAGAGAAACGGCGTCGCCGACGCGAGGGCGAGGATCACCGTGGCGGCGAGCACGAGCTCGGCCGCTGAAGCGACTCGCAGCACCCCCTCGGCCAGCAGCGACCCCAACATCGCGCCCGTCACCCCGCCCGCCGCAATCGCCGGAAAGATGCGTTTCGCCTGAGTCACGGTGACCGCGTCATCGAGCAACAGCCAGAACTCGATCAGCACGACCGTGATCAGGAGACCGGTCCAAACATAGAAACCGAAAGGCGCCCAGGCGCCCATCTCCTCGAGGAATGCCCAAAAGCTGAGTGTGATGAACGAGCCGAACACGAGTGATGCCGACAAGAGCTTCCGCCGGTCGCGCACGCGGCGGAGCACCCGCTCGTGGATCCTGAGCTCCAGGATCGCGAGCAGGGCGATCGCCAGATAGGCGCGCGGCAAATGCGTCGCCGGCAGACTCGTCAGGAACAGCGTGTCTCGCGCCGTCTCCATGACCGAATGGGCAGACATGATCGCCAGCAGGCCAACGAAGCCCACGACGAGATTCCTGCGATCCTCTCGGCGAATGGAAAAACGCATGTGTAGACGCAACGTACCGTCAAAACACCTACAAGCACATTTCTAGGGCGCGAGAGATTCGAGTTCTTCACACACCGGGCATGGCTAACGAAGGCGCGGGTCGAGCCGGTCTCGTAGCCAGTCGCCCGTCAGATTGAAGCCCAGCACAGTCACCGCGATCGCGCCGCCCGAGAACAGGGCAACGTGAGGGAAACGCAGCAAAACACTGGTGCCCTGGTCGAGGAGTGCTCCCCAGGACACGGCTTTCCCGGGGCCGAGCCCAAGAAACGACAGCGTCGATTCCGCCAGGATCACCACACCCAGTCCAGTGGTCGCCTGGATGACCAGCGGCCCAAGCAGGTTGGGGACCACATGGCGGCGCAGGATCTGGTGCGTCGGCACGCCGAGCGCGCGCGCGGCCTCGACGAACTCACGCTCTCTCAAGGTCAGTGTTTCGGCCCGGGCCAAGCGCGCGTACAAGACCCATCCGTTGACCGCGAGGGCCACGATCAAGTGCATGAGGCCGGGGCGAGCTACCAGGGCGAGGATCGCGATGTTTAGGACGATCGCGGGGAATGCTTGCACCAAGTCCGCGATCCCCGTGATCACATGGTCGGTGAGTCGCCCAGCGTAGCCCGCCCAGGTACCGAGCAACGTGCCGAACACGGTCGATACACCGACGACGACAACCCCCACGATTGCAGCGAGCCGCGCGCCGTGGAGCAATGCGCTCAAGATGTCGATTCCGTTGTCTCCGGTTCCGAGTAGGTGCGTCCACGAAGGAGGCTCGTATTCGTGCAAGAGATCGATCATCAGCGGGTCATAGGGGGCGATCCATGGACCCACGAGCCCCAACACGAAAAAACAGATCACGATGCCGAGCCCGATCGGGGTTCTTCGGAGGCGAGCGCGAACCCGTTTCATGACAGTCTTACCCTCGGATCGACCACCCCGTACGCCAAGTCCACAATCAGGTTCACGATCACGTAGATCACGGCGATGATGAGCACGCAGCCCTGAACCACCGGGATATCGCGGGCGAAGAACGCATCGAGAAACAGCGTGCCGAGGCCCGGCCGCTCGAAGATCTTTTCGGTGACGATCGTGCCGGAGAGCAGCGCTCCCAGTTGAGCGGCGCCAATCGTCATCACCGGCAGGAGGGCATTGCGAAGGGCGTGGCGGAGCAGCAGCGGAACAGACGGAACCCCTCGTGCGCGTGCCGCGGTGATGTACTGCTGTGCAAGCACCTCGATCATCGCTGCGCGGGTCTGCCGGGTCAGCACGGCGGCGAAGGCGGTCCCAATCGTAAGCGCCGGGAGAATCAAGGCCTCCGGGCCGGCTAGGTCGTCGCCCGGTAGGGGCAGCCAACCGAGCTTCACCCCGAACGCGAGGATCAGCAGGGGCCCTAGCCAGATGTTGGGGATCGCCAAGCCCGCCACGGCGACGGTCGACGCGATCTTGTCCCAACCCCTACCGGCTCTAGCCGCCGCGATGGTGCCGAGCGGTATCGCCACCAGCCATGCGACGAGCAGCGCCGCGATGGCGAGCACGATCGTGTGCGGCAGCACGTCGCGCATCATCGACCACACCGAGCGATCGGGTCGCCGGAATGATGTCCCCATGCTCCCGTCGGCCATATCACCGAGGAATGACAGGTACTGCTCTGCGACCGGCCGGTCGAGGTCGAGCGCACGGCGAAGCTCGGCTTTCTCTTCAGGGCCGGCCTGGTCCCCGAGGATCGCTTCTACGGGGTCGCCGGGAATCAGGCGCACCAGGAGGAACACGATGGTCACCAAGCCGACGACGGTGAGCAGTGCCCGCAGGAGGCGGCCCACCAGATACCGCAAGAGGCCCGGAGACATCATCCGGACCATACTACGCTCGATCGGCTGCGGCGTCGGTTTCCCTGCCGAATCGGACTACAGACCGCCGTCGAACCCTGGCTGCGTCAGCGCGTCGGGCTGAGCGCTTCCTGGTGTCAGCGCCACGCAGATTTTGGATTCCGCTCTGTCGGAGTCGAGGTCGATGATGCGGGCTACCCGCTCGTCCGCCGGCAAGTTGGGGTCGAACGCCCCGGTCGCCGTGATGTCATTCGGCAGGACGCAGGAGTACTCGAGACGGCCGCAGTCTCCGGTGTTGTCGCAGGTCTTCATGCACCAGGTTTCCGCCGTGCGGCTCGGGATGAAGCGCCACTCGACACATGCCCCCTCGGGACAAGTATCCGCGTCACATGAAAAGACCGTGCAATAGCCACCGGGCTGGGCCAGGTCGCACTGGCGCTCACCCGTCACCGAACAGTCCGTGGAGTTGCCGCAGGCGTCTCCGATGTGCTCCTTACATCCCGCCGCAACGAGGCTGGCAAGGCCAATAAGGCCAGCAAGCAATAAGTTAGTCGCGCGTCCCATCGTCAGCGGCGGAGCATACGGGACGCTTCCTTCGATCGCCAATCGCTCTGCGCCGACGCCAATGAGTGTTAGATTCCATCCGTATTGCGACGTTTTTGGATCGGGACGGGGCTCGCGTTGCTCGTCGGCGCGGGGGCGCTGGCCGAAGAGGGGCTCGATCGTGTTGCGACTCTGGTGCGGACGGGCGATGAGCTCGGCGCCCTGAAGGAGATCGCAGTCCTTCCGCAGAGCGTGCGCGGCGAAGATGCGGTGCGCTACCTCGAGGGGCGACTGCTGTTGGACGTGGGGCGACCCTGCGATTCGATGGGCAAACTCGAACGAGCTCCGGCCGACCTCCCGGAGTCGATGCGTCACGACTCGATGCGCCGCTGGGCGACCGCCGCTGCGCAGTGTGGGCACTGTGCCGAGGCGCGGCCGGTGCTGCTCGACGCTGCATCGAACGACGTTGCTGTGACTCGACGCGACCGCGCGATCGCCGCGGACTGTGCCTTTCAGCTTGGCGAGCTGGACGTCGCAGCCGAAGAGCTCGCCAGGCTCACGCGTGCAAAGCACGGCGTCGACAATCGCGTTGCGCTGCTCGCGATCCTCTCGGATGTCTACGTCGAGCTAGGGCGCCCCGACGACGCTAGAGGTGCCGCGCTCGAAGCGTGGAAGTCCGCTGTCGAACCCGGGCAGCAGGACACGGCTCGGAAGTTGGAAGACCGTGCATCGCCGGACGTCGCCGACCGGATCTCACGCGCTGAGGAGCTGATGGACGCTCGCCGCTTTGCGAAAGCCGTCGAGGAGCTCGAAGCGCTCGACGTGGGGGATGAGCTCGATGCCCGGTGGCGCCACGTGTACGGGATGGCTCTCTTTCGCACGCGCACGCGCTACCTCGACGCCGCGCGCGTGCTGTATCGATCGGCATCGCTGCGCGGCGAATACGAAATCGAGGACGCCTTTCACTCGGCGCGCGCGTTGTCCCGGGCCGACCAAGATGCGCGTGCGATCCGTTCGTATCGGCGGCTTGCCCAGCGGTATCCACGGAGCAGGCGGGCGCCCGAGGCACGATTTCTCGCAGCGTGGCTCGAGATGCGGCTCGGCCGCGCCAACGGTGAAAAGCAGATGGAGCGGCTGCTGCGAGGCAAGGCTCGAGTGCGCGGGAGGTGGCGCCGGTCCGCGGTTTGGGAGCTTGGCTTTCGGGCGTTCGAGACGCGTCGGTACGGCCGGGCGGCTCGCTACCTCGCCCAATACACGACGCTGGTCAGCGATTCGATGGACGAAGCGCGCGGCTTTTACTGGCTGGGTCGCTCCTACAGGCGCGGACCCAAGGCCGTCGACGCGTATCGCAGGGCGATTGCGGTCGAGCCGCTTCATTGGTACGCGGTTCTGGCAGCGGGACGCCTGAAGCGGCTCAAAGTGAAGCCTCCTGCGCCGTTCGAGAACGCCACGTCACCGAGCTCGGTCGAGGTGCCCGAGAGCAATCTACCCGTGCCCGGGACCTTCGAGGCCTATCGACGCTTGGGTCTCGACCTCGACGGCATCGCATGGCTCAACACACACGAGCACGCGCTCGTCGTAGACTACCCGAGGGCGCAGCGCATCGCGCTTCTCACACGGTTGTATCGCGACGCAGGTGCCTACCGCGATGCACTCCTCGTCGCCCGACGGCGCATGTCGTATCTTCATAGTGACCCGGCAGCGCACCGCTGGTGGTGGGACGCGGCGTACCCAATGCCCTGGCGCTCGATCGTCGACCAGCATCGCGCTGATCTTCCCCGCGCTCTGGTCTACGCGACCATGCGTCAAGAGAGCGGCTTCCGTCCCGAGGTCGTCAGCAGAGCGGGTGCGGTCGGGCTCATGCAGTTGATGCCCGAGATTGCGACGAAGCTCGCTCGGCGGCCCGTGACTCGGTACATGCTGCGGGTGCCCGAAACCAACATTGCCCTCGGACTCCGAGAGATGACCGCGCTTGCCGCCGAGTTCGATGACGTCTACCCGCTGAGCATCGCCGCGTACAACGCCGGGAAGAGTCGAGTGAGACGCTGGCTGAAAGAGAGCAGAAGAATGGCGCTCGATCGCTTCGTCGAGCGAATCCCATTCAACGAAACGCGTAACTACGTGCGGCGGGTGACCACACACTATGCGAGATACTCGTATTTGGACGCACCAGAGTCTGGGTGGCCCACTCTACCCGCGTTCGTTAACCCCTGATTTGCTCCCGCCCGTTCGTTCGATAGACTGGTCTGAACGATTTGGGTTGCCCGCGATGGCGTCGAAGGCCAATTGAGGTCCGATCAGCTGCGACCTCTCGCGGGCGTGTGAACACGAATGAACTTCATTGCTGCAGGGCTCTCCGACGTTGGGCGTCAGCGAGAGCACAACGAAGATAGCTACTGCATTCTGTCCGACCACCGCTTGTTCGTGGTTGCCGACGGCATGGGCGGCCACCGCGCCGGCGACGTCGCGAGCCACATGGCCACCACGGAGATGACCGCTTTTTTCGACGCTACCAGGATCGGGGGCGACGCTGGGGACTCGCCGGCGGAGGACGACTCGCACTTGACTCCGGATCAGAACCGGCTCGTCTCCGCCGTGAAGCTCGCGAACCAGCGCATCTTCCAAGCGTCGGTTGGGAATCGTTCGGTTCAGGGTATGGGCACGACGGTCGTCGGCGCTCTGTACGCGCGGGAAGACCGCAAGATCCATATCGCGCATGTCGGCGATAGCCGAGCGTATCGAGTTCGGGCGGGCGACATCACGCAGCTCACCCGTGACCACTCCCTGCTGAACGACTACTTGCTCGTGATGCCCAATTTAACGGATGCTCAGCGGGAGCGTTTGCCGAGCAACGTGATCACACGCGCCCTCGGCATGCAGGAGGCTGTCGCCGTCGATCTATACTTCGAGGACGTCGAGCCGGGCGACGTTTACGTTCTCTGTTCAGATGGCCTCAACGGCATGGTCAGCGACGACCGCATTCTCGACATCGTTCACAAGGCGGGAACAGATGTGGAAATGGCCGCGAAATCGCTGGTCGCTCAAGCCAACGAGAACGGCGGCGAGGACAACACCACCGTCGTCGTCGTCCGGATCACCGAGTAGTCATGCCGAAGACGCTCGAGATTCGGCAGCTGTTGGACTGCACGGAGGAAAAATTCTGGGAGCGAATCTTCCGCAACGAGGATTTCAACAACTACCTATACGACGGTCTCGGTTTCAAGTACGAGCTCCAGGAGTGGAACCCGGCGACCGGCTACCGGCGAGCCAAGCTGTGGCCGATGCAGCAGATGCCGAGAGCCGTTGCCAGCGTCCTCGGTGAACGGTTCAGCTACGTCGAAGAGGGGACGTTTGACGCGGAAGCCGAGCGATACGATTTTCGCGTGATTACTTCTGCGGTAGCCGATCGCATTCGGGTTAGAGGGACCGTTACCGTCGAGGCGGTGCCACCGAATCAATGCGAACGCCGTGTGACGCTCGAGATCGGCGCGGACGTGTTGGGCCTCGGACGCCTCATTGAGGCGTATTTCGTCGCTGCGACACGCCAAGAATACGCGAAGAACGCGGCGCTCGTGAACGAGTACTTGGCCACCGCGCACTAGTGGCCTGCGGGGCGGCCGCCTTTGCGCGGGTCGCTCGCTGCGTGAAGCCGGCGAGCCGGGGAGCGCTCGATTTGGATCACTTGGACGTTGGCCACGTGGTGAATCGACTCGATTTCGTGCCCACGGGCGCGAAGCGCGTCTTCAAGACTCGAGTCGAGCGGCGCCACCGTCTCCACGCGAAGCGCGGGGGGCGCACCCTGATGATGAATGCGTGGAGCCGCCACTGCGTCGCCAGCGCTCAAGCCGTGCAGTAGGATGTTCATCGCCACCTGCTGCGTGGCGGTTACGATCCGGCTTCCACCCGCGGCGCCGACGCACAATGCCGGCTTGCCGTTCTCGAGCACGATGGTGGGCGACATGGTCGAAACCGGACGCTTCCACGGGCCCGGCAGATTTCGCGCTCCCCCGACGAGTCCGAACGCGTTGGCTTTGCCGATGCCGCTTGCAAAGTCGTCCATCTCGTCGTTCATGACGATACCTCCCCCGGTGAAGCGCGCGCCAAACGGGAGGTTCACCGTCGTCGTTACCGAGGCGACGTTGCCTTCCGCGTCGACGACGCAAAGGTGTGAAGTCCCGGCGTTGTCGGCCGTCGTGACCCGGCTTTCGGTCCATTCGATCGGAAAGGCGTAGTCCACGCTAGGGTGGGCTTTACCGTCGGCCACGAGCTCCGCCCGCTTGGTGATTCGAGCCGGGGCCATCATCTTATCGAGCGGCAGAATCACTTGGTCCGGGTCGCCAAAATAGCGCTGACGATCCAGAAAAGGGCCCTTCCAAGATTCAGCCATAGCGTGCAGAAGCGGCGCGCCGTACTCCGGCTTCGGTCCGACCGCCTGCGCTAGGATCGATAGGCTTTGAATCATGGTGAAACCGCCGGCGCTCGGCGGGGCCGCCGTCACCCAGCGATACCCGAATGCGGTGGTTTCGAGCGGTTCACGCGTTCGCACGCGATAGGCGTAGAGGTCGTCCAACGTCATGATGCCGCCGTGCGCCCGGACTGCGGCGACCATTTCTTGCCCAATGATGCCGCCGTAGATGACCGCGGCACCCTTTTCTGCAAACTCGCGGAGCACACGTGCCAAGCTCGGGCGGCGCAACGTCGCGCCCGGTTCGAGGTGCCATTGTGCCATCACCGGGTCTTTGCGAAGCTGAACGTCGAACGCGCGTCCCATCGCGCCAAGGGCGTCACTCACCGCAAAGCCATCTTCTGCCAGACGAAGGGCGGGGGCGATGACCTCCCGCAAAGAGAGTTTCCCAAAACGTGTGACCAGGGCCTCGATGCCGGCGGGCTCACCGGGCACGCCGACGGCGAGGCCGCCTAGCTGAGAAGGGGAGCTCGCGGGGCCTTCCGGCCGCTCGCCTTCCACCTCGAACATCGTAGGCGTGGCTGCACGGGGCGCTCGCTCGCGGAAGTCGAGGAATGTCAATGAGTCGTCCCTGGCGCAGTAGTAGAGAGCGAACCCGCCGCCCCCCAAGCCGCTGCTCGCCGGGTTCACCACGCCCAGGGCCAGCATAGTGGCCGCCGCCGCGTCGGCCGCATTGCCTCCTGCGGCTAGAATCTCCGCGCCCGCTTTCGACGCCTCGGCATGGTCGGCGGCGACCGCGTCGTGCGTGAATACCGCTGCGTGCTCCGTCTGAGCGGGGGGGCTCTGACCGACGAGCCCGGTCATCAGGAACGCCGAAACGCACCACAACACGATCCAAACCCACCGCTTCATCGGTTGCACCTTGCCTCCAAACCTGCCCGGGTGCTACCGCAGAGTCTCATGCATTTCGTGTTCGTGATGGACCCCGTGTCGACAGTCATCGTCGACGAAGACACCAGCTTCGCCTTGATGCTGGAGGCACAGGCCCGCGGCCATCGCGTCGATCACTGCCTGCCGAGCGATGTGGGACTTCGCGGCCGCAGGGTGGTTGCGCGCGTTCGTCCGGCGTCGATGCAACTCGAAGCAGAAGAGCCCATCACCTTGGGCGAGCCTGAAGACATCGACCTGGTCGGCGTGGATGCGGTGTTCATCCGCAAAGACCCGCCCTTTAGCGACGCATATCTGTGGTTGACCCTCGTTTTGGATCACCTCGAAGGCAGCACCCTGGTCGTGAACAACCCGCGCGGCTTGCGCGAAGCAAACGAAAAGCTCTACGCCCACCACTTCCCGGAGATCGTTCCTCCCACGATCATGACGAGCCACAAGGACGAGATACATCATTTCTTGAGCGACCTTGGCGGCCACGCCGTCATCAAGCCCATCGACGGTCATGGCGGTGAAAGCGTGTTTCGGCTCGCCCACGGAGACAGCAACCTCAACGCCTTGATAGAGGCGGTCACCCACTTGGGATCGCGAAACGCAATCGTTCAGGCGCTCATCCCCGAGGTGTACGACGAGGGAGACAAACGCATCCTCTTGGTGGACGGAGAGCTTCTCGGCGTGGTTGGGCGGGTGCCCAGCAAGGGCGACCTTCGGAGTAACGTGCACGTCGGAGGTTCAGCGGCTCCGGCAACGCTTGCCGATGCGGACCGGAAGATCATCGAAACGCTGCGTCCGCG
>CBDURI010000056.1:0-12235 GCA_965369435.1 uncultured bacterium | reverse complement strand
GTCTTCTGCTGGCGTAAACCGAGGCTCGACCCTATAGTGGTGGGCAAAGGAGCCCCATGCTGACCCTCACCGACCGAGCCGCCGAGAAAGTCAAAGAGATCCGAGCCGACGACGACAGCCTGAACGATCAAGGCCTCCGTGTGCGTGTAATTGGGGGTGGTTGTGCGGGTTTTTCGTACGATCTGTTCTTCGAGGACGAGACCACGGAGATGGACCAGACCTTCACCTCGCATGGCATTTCCATCTACGTGGACATGATGAGTGCGCAGTATGTGGAAGGCACCGAGATCGACTACGTCGAGGGCCTGCAGGGCGCTGGGTTCAAGTTCGGAAATCCGCAGGCCAAACAAACCTGCGGATGTGGCTCTAGCTTCGCCACCTGATTTCTCAATCATTTCAGGCACCAAGCCGACCCTGAGCGGGTCCTTGCGCTTGGCGGCCCGCGACGGCTCTGCCTGAGAGACCAGTTGACAGACCCAGGTGACGTAACGTAACCAGAGGGTGCGCATAAGGGCTATTACCATGCAGTCATCCGCATCCCTCGACCGCTACATTCAACAGGTTCGCGCGATCCCCAAACTGTCGCGCGAAGAAGAGCACAAGCTCGCCATCCGCGCGCGGGAGGGGGACCAAGACGCCGCGGACCGGCTCGTCGAAGCCAACCTCCGTTACGTGATCGCCATTGGCCTTCAGTACCGGCGGTACGGAGTGGCGCTCGGCGACCTGATCGCCGAAGGCAGCGTCGGCTTGGTGACGGCGGTTCGCAAGTTTGATCCGTATCGTGGCACGCGATTCGTGACCTACGCGGGATATTGGATTCGCGCGTTCGTACTCGAAGCGGTCGTTCGTTCGAGCACGATGATCGGCGCCGGCTCCGGGCCGTTCCGATCGAAGCTGTTCTTCCGCTTGCGCCGAGAGCGGGCGCGACTGTCGAATCTCATCGCCGATCCCGAGGAGCTGATTGCGCAGCTGGCCTCCGACTTCGACACAACCCCCGAGAAAATGGCCGGGCTGCTGCGTCGGCTCGACCAACGGGAAATATCGCTCGACGGGCCGGCCTACCACGACTCGGACGCCACGCTCGTCGAAATGCTCCCTGGAACCTCGGAGCCCCAGGACCTGGTGGTCGAGCGACGAAGGCGGCAGAGCGGCATCGAGTTGCGGCTCGAAGGCGCGTTGTCGGTGCTCGACGATCGCGAACGGCTCATCGTCGAGAAGCGGATCTTGAGTGACGACGCGGCATCGCTGGCCTCACTCGGCCGGGAGCTCGGTGTCAGCCGCGAGCGCGCCCGCCAGCTCGAAGCGAGAGCGAAAAAGAAGCTCGCTGAGGAGCTGAAGGACCTCGCCCCTGCGGCGTAGCCTACCTGTTCAAATGTAGGGGGTTCCCTTACCCGGTCGCTACTTTCGATGACTCCCCAAGAGCCCGGTGCGATCTTCGCGGAGCCGGGGTAGCATGTAGCCGAGATGGCGTTCGAGGAAGGGGACATCACGCTGCTGCGTCGAGACGCGATGCAGGAGCTCGGGCAAGACGATCTCGTCGAAGAGCCCGATGTCACAAAGCCCCCCGCTGTACCGGGCCGTGTGTCGGTTGCGCCGCCCATGCCTGCGCGGGCCAAGGTCGATCGGGCACGTCGAGCGCGCGACTGGGTCGAGGAGTGCGAGCAAGAGTTGCGCGACCAGCCGGACGTTCGGCGAGCGGCGAGGTTGTACTTCGAGATGGCGCGCAGCTGCGAAGGCCCACTGAAAGACACACGCCGAGCACTTCAGTATTACCAAGCGACTCTGGAACGGTCGCCGGACTACGTGCCGGCGATACGCGCCGCGCGCCGACTTCTCCTTGGCGCGCGCATGTTTACCGAAGCGCTCGCACTGTTCGACGCGGAGGCGCGTGTGACGCGGCAACCCCGCGACAAGGCCACACTGTTCTTGTTGAAGGGACGCCTGCTCGAAGACGTGCTCGGCAATCGAGAGGCGGCCGCAGAGGCTTATCACACAGCGAGAGCGCTGGATCGTTCGCACGCCGCGATCCTGCGTGCCACGGAACAGCGCTCGTTTGCGCAGAGAAACTGGTCCGATGTGGACCGGAACCTTGCCGAGCTTGCCAATTCGGCGGCCGCGGATGACGGGCACCGTGCAGCGTTGATCATCCGTCGCGCTCAGTTGCTCGAAAGCCGGCAGCAACGTCCCGAACAAGCCGCCGAGCTCTACGAGACGGCGCTACAGCTCGAACCGACGGCCGTCATCGCGGTCCAGGCTTTGAAACGCCTGTACTACGGGCAACGCCGTTGGCGGGATTTGATCCGAACGCTCGAAGCGGAGGCCCAGTTGGCGACCGAGCCATCTTCAAAGGCGTCCTCGCTATATCGCGCCGCGCGTATTCATGCGGAGCATCTCGGGAATCGAGACGAGGCTATCCGCGTCCTCGAGCAAGCGCGGAGCCTGCGTCCCACCGACCCGTTGATTCTCGGCGAGCTAGCGCGGCACTATGAAGCCGGCCAACGGCTGCAAGCCTTGGTCGAGACCCTCGAAGCGCTGACCGAGGCCAGCGAGGACGAGGCGGAGAAGCTCACCTATACGCAACGCATCGCTCGTCTGTATGAAGAGGAGCTGGGCGATGTGGACCAGGCGATCCACTGGCACGAGAGGGCCATCGAGCTCGACCCTACTTCGCTGTCGAGCTTGCAAGCTCTGAGCCTCCTCTACCGGGTTCGTGGCGCCTGGCCAAAGCTGATCGGCATGTGCCTTCAAGAGGCGCGCTACACGACCGATGCACAACGACGCGCCGACTCGCACGCTCGCGCAGCCGAGATCTACGAAAGCAGGTTGAACGACATCGATGACGCGATCGATCACTACCAGCGCTCGCTCAACGCGATGCCCGACCACCCCACAGCCTTCAAGGCGCTCACGCGCCTGCTCTGTGACGTGAACAAACCCAAGGAGCTCGTTCAACTCTACGAGAACGCTTTGGACCGGACGACGGGGACACGAGCGGTGTCGTACTTGCTCAAGATCGCACAGCTCTACGAGGATGTGCTCGGGGAGCATGGGCTCGCGGCCCAAACGTACAAGCGTGTATTGCAGCAGGACTCCGGACACCTTGCCGCGGTCCACGCGTGGCAGCGCTCTGCGGCGCGCGCGCACCGCCCTCGAGAGCTCCTCGAAGCGCTCGACTACGAGGTCGAGCTGACTGTCGAGCGGGACCGGCTCGTCGCGCTCCTGCACCGGGCCGGAGAAGTGCTCGACGAGCAGCTGGATGACCGCGACGAAGCGATCTCCCGATATCGTCGCGCCCTCGACAAGGACCCTCGTCACGTGCCGACGCTCTCGAGCCTAGGGCGCCTGTACTACGCGGCGGGGCGTTGGAACGACCTGCTCGAGATCTACGGCCAGGAGTTGAAGCTCACCTCCGCCAAGAGTCGGCGGGTCGCCCTATTGCAGAAGATGGCCGAGATCTCTCGGGACCGCCTCGGGAGCGACGAGGATGCGCTGCGGTATCATCGCGAGGCGATTAAAGTCGACCCCGCCCACGCGCCGTCACTGCAGGAGCTCGCGCGGCAACTCCGGGAGCGAGGCGATTGGGAAGAGTTGGTCGATGTCTTGGAGCTCCAGCTTCGCAACTCGGGGGCTTCTCGCCTCCGCGCGCGCGCCGCGTTTCTCCTTGGGCAGGTATACGAGGAGCACCTCGATGATCGAACCAAGGCGGTGGCGTCCTACGAGGCTGCGATTGCGGCAGGCGCCAGCTATCGACCCGCCATCGACGCGCTCGCCCGCGTTCGGGCCGAAGAGCACGACTGGACCCATCTCCTTGCCGATCTCGAACGCGAGCTGAAGCTCACCGAGGAGCCCACGCAACGCATTGCTTTGTTTGCTCGAAAGGCACAGGTGCTGGAGCGGCAGGACAAGCACCGGCAAGCGATCCAGGCCTGGGAAGACGTGCTTGCAGTCGACTCGAAGCACCTCGGCGCTCTGTTGGCACTCGAACAACTGCATCGGCAGGTCGGCGCGTGGGAGTCGTTGTGCGCCGTGTACTCGACGCAGTCTGAAGTCTTGGAAGACCCCGCCGGCCGTGTTTCGGCGCTCTACGAGCTCGCACGCCTGTTGGAGCATCAGGGGCTCGGAGAGTACGACGACATCGTCGAGGCATACCGCCGCGTCCTCGAGCTGGTCCCCACGGACCTCGGGGCCCTGCTCGAGCTCGAGCGATTGGCGACGGGGCAGCGGGATGCCGGTCTCCTGCGGGAGATCGACACCCTGGTTGCAAAGTCCGCTCACGACCCGGCCGTCGTAGCGGCGCATCGCGCGCGTCTGGCCGAGCTCGTGGAGGGTGAAGAAGACACCCAGGCGATCGAGCAGTTCCGCGCGGCGGCAATCGCCGACCCTCATCACATCGGTGCGGCGCACGGGCTCACGCGAGTGGCGCAGGAGACTGATGACCCCGCCGCGCTCGTCGATGCGCTTCGGCGCGAGGCGGAGGCCGAGCGTGACGCGAAAGCCGCGTCCGAGCTCTTCGTGCAAAGCGCGGTGGTTCGACTGGAGCGCATCGGGGACCACGACGGCGCCCGAAGGGATTTCGAGCAGGCGCTCGAATTGTGGCCCGACTCTCTTGGGGCAGCGGACGGCCTCACCGACGTGCTCACGATCGACGCAGGCTGGGCGCCCCTCGTCGATCGACTCTCTCAGGCCGCGTCAGGTGCTCGCTCCGTCGACAGGGCGAGCGCGCTTTGGCTTGCGGTCGCGCGGGTGCAGAGTGAAGAGCTCGGTGAGCTATCGGCAGCGATACGAACGCTCCAACGCGTCCTCAAAGTAGAGCCGCGTCATCTCGATGCGTTGGAACGGCTATCGAACCACTTCGAAGCCAATCAGTCGTGGCATGAAGCGGCCGCAACGATGGAACAACTGCTCGCCGCGGCACCCGAGAACAAGCGCGTGCGACGGGTTCTACTCGGGATTGCCCGCCTGTACCGCGAGCGATTGAACATGCCGGACCGGGCGCTGCGGCATGTTGAAGCCGCGCTCGCGTCGGAGCCGGCGCATGCAGGGGCGTTGCAAGAGCTTTCGCTAATACACGAAGCACTCGGACAATTGCCGGAGGCGTTACAGGTTGCGCGCCATCTGCTCGATGTGAGCGACGGCCAGGAACGTGGAGACGCGCTCGTTCGTCTCGGGCAACTCGAACACGCGGCCGGCGACGGGGACAACGCCAAGAACGCTCTGCGCCGTGCGGTTGTGCTCGAGGGGCCGGACAGCAACGCAGCGCGCACGCTCGAAGGCTTGTGCGAAAGTCCCGACGACTGGCGCGGCTATGCGGAGGCCCTGGGCAACCACCGCGCCACCGACGAGGCGGGGCGGGCGACCACCGCGCTCGAAGTGGCGCGGATCTTGTCCGACCACTGTCGCGATGAGCACGCGGCGATCGCAGCACTTCGTGGCGGTCTCGATGACGGGGCGGCGAACCCCGACCTGCGGCGAGAGCTGGCGGTCCGCTTACGTGCGCGCGGCGAAGAGGCGGCGGCGGTCGAGCAGCTCCAAGCGGCGCTCTCGCAAGACCCACTTCGGCAGGACCTCTGGCGCGAACTGGGGGTCACCTATCGAGCCGGCGACCGCTTACGAGAGGCGCGCCTGGCGACTCTTCCCCTGCTCGCGATCGGAGCGGATGACGAGGAGGATCGGGAGCGGGTCGCGTCGGTCGAACCTTGGCCTGCCCGGGTCCGACCGAGGTCGCTTCGAGGGTCGGTGCTCGACCAACTCGGGACGCCACGCGCGGAGGACAAGGCGGCCGGCGCGCTACTGGCCGCACTCAGCCCGGCTCTCGCCAAGTTGTATCCGCCGGAGCTCGAAAGCTACGGGCTCGCGACGAGAGATCGCCTCCCGACCGAAGCCAACCATCCGCTCCGCGAGATCGCGAACCGAATCGCAGCGGCGCTCGACGTGCGCCATTTCGATCTATTCCTGCACCGCGTCCGAAACCGCGGCATCACGATCGAGTTCGGCGTTCACCCAGCGGTGCTCGTACCGGCGAGCATCATGGAGGGAGACCCGGCCACCCAGGCGTTCTTGTTGGCCCAACCGATGACGCAGATCGCGCGAGGCTATCATGCGGTCGAAAAGCTCACTCCGCGGGAGCTGGATGTCCTACTGGCATCCGCGGCGCGAACCGTGAAACCAGACTTTGGCACCGGCCTCACCAGTGAAGAGTTTCTGAACGAGCAGACGCGACGCCTGCAACGCGCAATCCCGCGGCGCGACCGCAAGCTCGTTCGCGACACCGCCCTCGCCTACTCACAGGCGAACAGAGTCCAGTTCGACCGATGGGTCAGGGCCGCGCAACGAACCGCCCTGCGGGCTGCACTTCTCGTCTGCGACGACCTCGATCCACTCGTGCAGGATGTGCAAAACCGCATCGCACCGGAACGCAAAGCCGAGGGGGAAACGTTCGAGACTCATCCGGCCTACGCCGAAGCGCTGAAGTTCTGGGCCTCGCCCGCAGCGATGCATCTTCGCGAGCACATGGGACTGCTCTCTCCTCGCTAGCCGCCGGCGCGCGTGTGCCGGTCGATTCGGTACACCGCCGAGCCAAAAGCGACCCCGATGATGATGAGCATGGCCAGACCCGCATAGAAGGCGGGGCTTGCGAAAAACGGGACGAGCCCGTAGTCGCGTGTGAACTGTCGGTAGGACCCGACCACTGAAAGTCGCGCCCATGCTAGCGGCCACACGGCGAGCGCAATGAGAATCGCGCCAAGGGCGATGCGGCGGGCAGCCACGTTGCGCGAAGCTCTGCACAGCGTCGCGCCGAGCACGAAGCCCAGGGATGCGGAACCGAGCAGGAGCAGGACGGCGAGCAGGCCCCATACCCAGGTCGCGTGGCCCGTGTCGACCCAATAGAAGAGAAACCAGTCGCCGTGAAATACGTAGAAGTAGATAGCTGTTGGCAAGAGGACGAAGCCAACGAAGAGCGCGAAGGCGAGGAAGGCCTCCATGCGCCACACGGGGTCTGAGCTATGGCGAACCTCGTCGAGGCCGGCGTAGGCCGACAGAGCGCCTGTGGCGATAGCGATGAACAGTAGGAAAAGTAGCGGCAAAGTGTTCCCCGAAGAGAGGCTACGTCCCCGGTTCGTGGACGGTCAACCAAACGAGCACCATAGTTCGGGTATGCGCAAGGGTGTGTGGGTCGGTTTGGCGGGGTTTGTCGCGGCTTTCATGCCGGAGGTGCATGCGTCCGCCGACACGCTGACCGAGCTCACTGCGCCGTTCGCGACCGCGCTCGAAGGAGGAAGCTACCTGGGTGCACTGGGACTGATCTTCGTAGCAGGGCTGGCGACCTCGTTGACTCCATGCGTGTATCCGATGATCGCGATCACCGTCAGCGTGTTCGGCGCGAGAAAGGCGGAAAGCCGCACCCGGGCGGCGCTCCTCTCGACTTCCTTCGTGTTGGGAATTGCGGCGCTGTTCACTCCACTAGGCGTGGTTTCCGCATTGACCGGAAGCGCGCTCGGCAGCGCCTTGGCGAGCCCCTGGGTGGTCGGAACGCTGTCGGCGTTGTTCGCTGTGATGGCATTCAGCATGTTCGGGCTGTTCGACCTCGCCTTGCCTTCCGCGCTACAGAATCGGCTCGCGCAAGCGGGCGGCTTTGGCGTGAGGGGCGCGTTCATCCTCGGCTTTGTGAACGGGCTCATCGCGGCTCCGTGCACCGGACCTGTCCTCGCCGTCCTGCTGACGTGGGTGGCGACGACGGGCAACGTCGCATTCGGTGCGCTGGCCCTGTTCATCTACGCGATAGGCATCGGCGTGCTGTTCTGGTTCGTGGGGACGTTCGCCGTGACACTTCCGAAGTCGGGACGATGGGTCGAGTGGAGCAAGAGCGCCTTCGGCATCGCGATGCTCGCACTCGCGTTCTATTACTTGCGTGGTGTACTGCCCTACCCCCGTCCAGCGGTGCGGGACGAGATGTGGCTCGCCGCGGCATTCGGATTGCTGGCAGGCGGCGTCATCGTGGGCGCGATTCATTTGTCCTTCAAGAGCAACGCCTGGGGAGCGCGGATTCGCAAGGCGATCGGTGTCAGCGCGTGCGTCGCGGGTGTCCTCGGAATCGTGGGCTGGGCCGAAGCTCTGCCGCCGGGCGCGCATATCGGCTGGGTCGACAACTTCGAGGTTGGCAAGAGCCAAGCGCTGGCAGAAGAGCGTCCCATGCTGGTGGATTTCGGCGCGGATTGGTGCGCCGCGTGCCAGGAGCTCGAGCGCGAGGTGCTGAGCGATCCGCGGGTCGTCGCCGAGGCGCGGAGGTTCGTTGCGGTTCGAGTCGACCTCAGCACCGACAAGGCCACCGACGACGAATGGGCATTGCTCAAAGACTACAAGCAACCCGGCCTGCCGCTGGTGGTGCTTCATCACAGCGATGGCTCCGAAGCGGGGCGGGTTACTGGTCTGGTGGAAACCGACGAGTTCCTCGAAATGATGGGCGCCGTTCGCTGATTTGTGCGCCACCGTGCTAGCCTCCGCGGAGGAGCTACGGGAATGAAGAAGAGCACCCTTTCGAGACGTGAGATGCTTGGGCGGACGGTGCGCTTGGCCGTGATCGGCTCGATGCCGGTCTTTGTCCATGCGTGCACGCCACCGGAGTTCCACTGCAGGGACGTGAGCAACGTGGGCAAGGCCGATCTGGAGCTTCGGAACGCACTCGAGTACCAGGACCGCTCCCCTCACGGCGAGCAGAAGGACTGCGCGAACTGTGCTTTCTATGCGGCAGGCGACAAAAATCAATGCGGACAATGCACCCTCGTCCGAGGTCCGATTCATCCTCTGGGGTACTGCAACTCTTGGGCGGCGAAGGGCTGAGTCTCTGACGTCATGGCGTTATTCGAGGTGCGTGGCCTACGGAAGGCCTTTGGGCGACACGTAGTCCTAGACGGGCTCGATATCGACATCTTCGCCGGTGAGATCGTCACAATCATCGGCGAGTCGGGCTCCGGCAAGAGCATTCTGCTCAAGGCGATGATGGGCCTCCTCGACATCGATGAGGGCACGATTCGCTTCGACGGGGCGGACGTCGCGGGACAGACGGAGCAGGAGTGGATGCAGACGCGCCGCCGAATCGGCATGCTGTTCCAGGAATCCGCCCTCTTCGACTCGCTCGACGTGTACGAGAACGTCGGGTACGCGCTGCGCGTGCAGACGACGATGACGGAGGAAGAGATCGCAACGCGGGTGAGCGAGACCTTGGCGCTGGTTGGTCTTCCTGGGATCGAGAAGATGGCGCCATCGGATCTGTCGGGAGGCATGCGCAAGCGCGTCGCGCTGGCTCGCGCCGTGGCGGTGCGTCCCGAGGTCGTATTCTACGACGAGCCTGCCGAGGGGCTGGACCCGATCAACGTCACGCGCGTGAACCGCTTGCTGCTCGGGTTGCAGAAGAGCCTGAATGTCACCTCGGTCGTCGTGACGCACAACCTCAAGGCCGCGTTCGCGATCAGCGACCGCCTTGCGCTGATTCACGATGGAGCGGTGGCCGCCACCGGGGCTCCAGATGCCTTCCTCGATTCTGAAGATCCCGTGGTACGAGAGTTCATCGGCGATCGAATGAGGCGAGTCCTGCGCGCAAGTTGAGGCGGCGGCTTAGGGATCGCTCTCGAGGCGGCCGTGCCAGTAGACCCAGTTGGCCCAGGCTTCGGGGATGGAGCTCGCCGGGTCGACGTGAAAGGCTACGATGGGCAGCCACTTGGGCTTGACCGGCGGGCGCCGCAAACGGAGCCCGGCTTGGTGTGGCGCTCGGTTGCTCTTCTTTTCGTTACAGCCGTAGCAGGCCATGACGATGTTTTCCCAGTTGGTTCTGCCGCCCTGCGACTTCGGCACCACGTGATCGTAGGTCAAGCCGCGCAAGCGATGGCGGATGCCGCAGTACTGGCACTTGAAGTCGTCGCGCATGGCGACGTTGATGCGGGAGAATTTGATTGCGCGTTTGCGGCCAACGATATTGCGAAGCAATCGCACCACGGCGGGCATCTTGATGCAGATGGTGACGGAGCGAATGTCTTCGTCGTACTCCTCGACGACCTCGACCTTGCCATCGAAAATCATGCAGACGGCGCGTTGCCAGCTGATGATTCGGTGGGGCTGATAGCCCTGGTCTAAGACAAGCGTGCGCATTCCGTTCGAACGTTCATATAGCGCGAACGGGCGAGGAAGTGAACCGGGTACGCCGCGAGTGGGGAAAACTCGTTAGTCGGATCTCACGCGATACGGTTGGCGTCCCCGGGAGGATTTGAACCTCCGACCTTCGGTTTAGGAAACCACTGCTCTATCCGGCTGAGCTACGAGGACTTAGGTGGCGGCGTATAGCACGGGTACGCGAAGCGTTTTAGTAGTCGAGGAGGGTGATGACTGGGGTGGGGGCTAGTTTTTTTGTGCCCTCTAGGGCTAGCAGGTTGATGACGAAGACGAACGCGGCGACTTCGGCGTCGCATTGCTTGACGAGCTCGCCCGTGGCCTTGGCTGTGCCGCCGGTGGCGATCAGATCGTCGACGACGACGACTCGGTCGCCGGGACTGAGAGCGTCCTGGTGGATTTCGACTGCATCGCTTCCGTACTCGAGGTCGTACTCTGCGCGATAGGTCGCGGCCGGAAGCTTGCCCGGCTTGCGGACGGGAATGAAGCCAACGCCCAATTTGTCGGCCAAGGCCGCACCAAACATGAAGCCACGAGACTCGATGCCGATGACCGAGCTCACCGGCGCCCCGTCGAGCCTCTCCGCCATGAGTTGGATGCACATGCGAAACGCGTCGACATCTGCGAGCAGTGGCGTGATGTCCTTGAAGAGGATGCCCTCCTTCGGAAAGTCGGGCACGTCTCGGATGCGCTCACGCAGCAAGCTCACACGCTCCTCGGTCATTGGTCTTTGGCCGGTCCCGCTACGTAGGCTGCGACGCCCATGTGGTCTGGCTGCGTTGCCTCGATGCTCAGCGGGGTGATTGAGATGAGCCCTTCGTCGAGTGCCTCCGTATCGGCGCCTTCGACTGGGTGGCTTTTCACGTGTCCGGGGCCACCGATCCACAAATAGTGACGGCCCCGCGGATCATCACGTACCTCGACCTCGTCGGCGTATAGGCGAAGGCCGAGCCTCGTCGCACGAATCCCCTTGGGCGGGACCGGGGGGAAGTTCACGTTGAGCAGGACGGCCTGCCCTTCTGGCGCAGTCGCACCAAGGAGCTGCTTGCAGAAACGCCTGGCATACTGCGCGGCACCCTCCATGTCGGAGGATGAGTTGGAGAAGGCGATGGAGGGCACGCCTCGAAGCGTTCCCTCGCGAGCGGCCGCCACCGTGCCCGAATAGTGCACGTCGTTGCCGAGATTGGGCCCGTGGTTGATTCCCGAAACCACCAAGTCAGGCCGGCGCGGAAGGAGGTCTGCCAGGAAGAACGCGACGTAGACGCAGTCTGCGGGTGTGCCGTCGACCGCCCACACACGCGGCTCCACTTCGTGGAAGCGAAGCGGATGGTGCAGCGTGATCGAGTGACTCTTTGCGCTCTGCTCGAGCTGAGGCGCGACGGTGTAGACGTCAGCAAAGCTGGCTAGCGCCTCACGCAGCGCGATGAGGCCTGCCGCGGCGACCCCATCATCATTGGACACGAGGATGAGTGGGCGATCCGACATGCGCTGAACGACCTATCGCGGAAGCACCCCCAAGGCAACGGGAGCAACGGGAACCCGTGGGCGTTGGGTAGTGGGCGGCAGCGATTGAGAGGGAGGACCGGCGGGCTTCCGCCCTCCGGTCCGCCAATGGTCGGGGCGACTGGATTTGAACCAGCGACCCCCTCACCCCCAGTAAGGTGCGCTACCAAGCTGCGCTACGCCCCGCCACCCTCTATTTGAGGGCAGGCGACTCTAACCCAGGACTCCCCAAACGCAAATCAAAGGACTGCGGGAAACCGATACAGAATGCCGCCCGAAGGCGGCCCGATAGCCGCCGCGTAAACACAAACCCAGCTCAGGGTTCTGGACTGCGGTTCACTGTGACCGGAACCACTTTGTGAACGGTCACTTGCAGTGGCGCGGCGTCGGCAGGCAGGCGCGCGGCTTTGGAGAGATCGTCCAAGAGATCGGTAAGCTGCTGCCGCAGACCGAGCAGCTCGGCGCGCAATGCAACCTCACGTTGCGCGCGGGGGTCGGGAGGACTGCTCACCTGATGACGTCCCACGTTGCGGATGCGCTTACGTGCGCCTGGAATGGTTTAGCCCTCGTC
>CBDURI010000055.1:0-12423 GCA_965369435.1 uncultured bacterium | reverse complement strand
ATGCGCAGTGCGTCGCGGTACCCGCGGCGTAGCATCACTCTCGAGTGCAAGCGCGATGTGAACGGCAAGCGGCCTAGATCCGGGGACACCACCAGGACCTGAATCTGCGGGTACATCTTGTGGATCAGATCAATGCCGCGCTTCTCTTTTTCGTTGAGGAGAATGTTGAACGATTGGCGAGCCACCGCGAGGCCGCCTTGGTGTACCAGCGAGGGGCTTCCCACGCGGCCGACGTAGGGGCGGTAGACGTTCGAGACGATGACGACGTCGGCGCCGGCCTCGACAGCCAAGTCGATGCTCAGGGTGCGAACGACCTCGCCGTCGACGTAGAATCGATCGTCGATGCGGTGCGGACGAAAAAGCCCGGGCACGCATGTCGACGCGGCCAACGCCTTGCTAATGGGAACCTCGTCACGGTACCCGCGTCCGAACACAACGCGGCCTCGACCGTCGATGTCAGCGGCCGTGATCAGCAGGTGCTTGTCGAGGTTGCGAAAATCATCGGTCGGCAACTGCTCTGCGACGAAACGCTCGAAGCGGTCGATCGAGAAAAGGCCGCTGGTGAGATAACCCCAGCTTCGCCGCTGTTCCTGATTCGGAAGACCGAGGAAATAGCGGGCTTTGAGGGGCGGGTCTTCGAGACCGCGCTGCCAAAATGGCCGAAACCAGTCGATCATCTGCGAGGGGGTGTAGCCCTGAGCGTAGAAAGTGCCGGCAATGGCGCCGGCCGAGGCGCCCACACAGATATCGGCTTCGATACCAAGCTCTTGCATCGCCCGAAGCACCCCGACGTGAGCCACGCCTTTCGCCGCGCCACCTGAACCTACGAATGCAACACGGGGCCGAGCCATCGATAGGCAACCTGGCACACGTTACGCGTCGAGTCGATACGCACTTCTTTCGCCCTACTCAGTTGGGAACGCTGGCGGGTGTCGTCGCCGCCTTCTTGCCGAGGTATGCTTCGCGCGTCACTTCACGGAGCAGCGGCCTGGCGTCCCTCGACAAAGCGGACCGCGGCCACTTCTTGATGAGAATCTTGAGCGCGTCGCGCGCGGTATCCAGGTCGTCGACATCACGCGCGCACAGCGCGACGAGCCACCAGCCGTCGGGCTGCAACGCAGTGTCCGTGGCTTGGTCGGCTACCTGCTGGGCAAACACGAGCGCCTGCGCGGACCGTTTCTCTTTGCGCAGCGCCAGCGCGAGACTGTGCTTGATGGCTGGAATCTGCGAACCATTCGGGTGCAGCTCGATCGCCTCTTCGAAGCGCTTGATCGCGTCGGCGTACTTCTTCCCGTCGACGAACGCGAGGCCCTTTTGATACGCCTCGAGCGAGAGGTCTTGCCGAAACTGCTGCTCGACGTCGCGGAACACCGCAGCCTCGGCCGGCGATAGCGCCTCCCTGGCCATCGCCGGGTACTCGCGGACGACCTCGACGCGCTTCCGGGCGCGAATCAAGTCGTAGTATTTCGCGGCCTTCGCAGCGGCCGTCGCTCTGTCCGATGCCCGACGAACCTCTTCGCCCAGGTCGCCGCGGAGCTCCTCGACGATCGTTTCGGCGGCGGTCATTTCAGAGCGCATGCCCCCGGTCTGGGCGTCGAAATAGAGCTTCAGGCCCGCGAACGAGATGACGCCAATCACCGCGATCGCGACGCCGCTGTTCCAATTCAGCCGTCGCTCGTACCCGGCCTGGCGCTTGGCGATCGATTTGATGTCTGCGCCCAAGGCACTGACCAGATTGTTGGTCTTGATGATCAGGCCGCGGCTCTCGACGATCTCTTTCTTGATCTCGCGCACCTCGTCGTCGACATCTCGCATGAAACCCGGAGTACAACCGTCCCGCGCGCGAGGCAAGGGCAGCCCCTTGACGGGGCCAGATGAGCCGCCTACAAGCCGTGCCGTGGAGAATTTCGTGGCGCTTCGCCTTATCTCTCTCATCGCGGTTTCGATAATCGCAGGCTGTAATCCGGCGGCAGACTACGCCTTGGTGGGTAGCGGCTACGCGCCCGCGGCGCATGGGGAGATCAACGTCGAGAAAATCGACAGGGAGCAACTCCTCATCACGGTGACGCTCGACCACCTCGTCTCTCCCGAAAAGATCGAGCTCGGCCTGACGCACTACATCGTCTGGTTCGCCGCCGTCGGGGAATTTCCGGCGTATCAGCGGGCGCTCGACTATGACGCCGAGACCATGGTCGGCCGGGCATCCATTCCCACCTCACTGCGCGAGTTCGAGCTTCAGATCACCGCCGAGAACACCGCCACACCCAATCAACCGAGCGCCCTTCTCATGACCTCCCAGAAAATCCGCGAGAACTGATCCAATGGCAGATACCTCAGACATCAAAAAAGGCTTCAAGATGCTCATCGATGGCGTGCCCTACGCCGTCGTCGGCCACCAGTTCGTGAAGCCGGGCAAAGGCCAAGCGTTCGTCCGCACTCGCATCAAAAACATGATGACGGGCGCAGTCATCGACCGGACGTTCAAGAGCGGCGAAAAGCTCGAGAAGGCCGACACCGAAGAGCGCACGATGCAGTACCTCTACCAGGAGGGTGACGCGCGGGTGTTCATGGACACCCGGAGCTACGAGCAACTCTCTATGTCGAACGATCAGCTCGGCGACAATGTGCATTACCTCCTCGACGGGACCGAGGTGGACATCATGCTCTTCGAGGGCCGTCCCATCGGCGTCACCCCCCCGACGTTCGTCGAACTCGTAGTCACCGAGACCGAGCCCGGCTTCAAAGGCGACTCGAGTGGAAACACCACGAAACCTGCGACTTGCGAAACCGGACTGCAGGTCAACGTGCCACTCTTCGTCAACACCGGCGACAAGCTGAAGGTCGACACGCGCACGGGCGACTACGTGGAACGCGTCAAAGGCTGAGTGGTCCCGTGGCGGCGCCCGCCGATCCCGCTGTGCTGCAGATCTTGGCGCGCCGCGCTGTAGTCCTGAGCTCCGTTCGGCGCTTCTTCGAAGACCGCGAGTTCGTGGAGGTCGAGACACCCGCGCTCGTGCCCTCCCCCGGGCTCGACGTGCATCTCGGGGCATTCGAGGTGCGGACGCCGAAAGGAGAGCTGGCCGGTTGGCTGGCGACGAGCCCAGAATACCAGATGAAGCGTCTGCTGAGCGCAGGCGCCAAACGCATCTTCCAACTCTGCCGAAGCTACCGCGGCGAGGAACATGGCCGGCATCATGAGCGCGAGTTCACGATGCTCGAGTGGTACCGGGCCGACGCGACGTCGGACGACGTGATTCGCGACACCGAGGAACTAGTCGCGTTCATCGCCGACGCAATCACGAACAACGAGGACAATCTCCTTGCTTCCCAGCAGGAATCCACCCCTGAAACATGGGGGCTGTCCTCTCTTGCCGCACCGTGGCCACGGGTGACCGTAGAAGAGGCGCTCGAGTTGCACGCGAACGTCGCGCTCGAAACCTTGGCGGATGACGACGAGCGGTTCTTTCGTTTGTGGGCGGAAGAGGTTCAGCCGCGACTCGGGAGCGAGCGGCCGGTGGTCGTCACTGACTGGCCGTCCTCGATGGCGTCGCTTGCGCGCCTCAAGGAGAACGGGATGGCAGACCGGTTCGAGGTGTTCGTTCGCGGAGTGGAGCTTTGCAACGGCTTCGGGGAGCTGACCGACCCCGCAGAGCAGAGGCGGCGCTTCGAACAGGATCAAGCCGCCCGCCAGGCGGTGGGCGCCCCCGTCTATCCGATCGACGAGCGGTTTCTCGAGGACTTGGAACGGGGCATGCCGCAAAGCGGAGGCAACGCGCTCGGAGTCGACCGGTTGCTGATGCTGCTCGTGGGCGCTGACTCGATTCAGGACGTCATGCCGTTTCCCGAGGAACGATTGTAGGCGCCGCCGCAGGTCGCGGCCGGTTCTACGGGCCTATTGCGACTGCTTTGCCTCGTCGGCCTTGGCGCGCTCCCACATCTCGTCGAGCTCGGGCTCGTCGTAGTCGCGAAGGCTCTTACCCTCGGCTTGGGCGGCGAGCTCGCAATGCCGGAAGCGTGTGGAGAAGCGATTGAGCGAACCGCGAAGGGCAGCTTCCGGGTCTAGGCCTTGCTTGCGACCATAGGTCGCCAAGGCAAACAAGAGGTCGCCAAGCTCGTGCTCGAGAGCGGCCATGTCCTTGCTTTGCGCCGCCTCGTCGAGCTCTTTCAGCTCTTCGTCGACCTTGTCGCGCGGGCCTCCGGCGTCGGGCCAGTCGTAGCCCACAGCGCTTGCCTTTTCTCCGATGCGCACGGCGCGCAGCAGGCTCGGTAGCGCGACCGGCACCCCGCTGAGCGCACCACGCTCTTTCTTCTCTTTGGCCTTGATGGCCTCCCAGCTGTTGATCGCGCCACTCGCATCGTCGACCTGCTCGTCTCCGAAGACCCACGGATGTCGTCGAACCAGCTTCTCGTGAATCGCATCGACCACACCATCGATGTCGAACCAGCCTTTTTGATCTGTGAGCGCCGCCTGAAAGACGACTTGCAACAGAAGGTCCCCGAGCTCCTCCCGAAGCATCTCGGGCGTTCCGTTGTCGATGGCGTCGACGACTTCATGCGCCTCCTCGATCACGTACTGCCGCAGCGTCTCGAGCGTCTGCTCGCGGTCCCAGGGGCAACCATCGGGGCCGAGCAGCGTTTGCATCAGCTCCACGAGGCGCGCCAACGACCGACCTTGTTCACTCACCGGGCGGCTGTAGCACAAGCGGTTGACGAGCCCCAGCGGCAGGCGTCATTGTCCCGGCTCATGGCGTACGCAAAGAGCGCAGTCAGCTCCCGGCAAATCATCGACGCGGCTATCCGGGTCCTCGCGCGCCAAGGGTACGCAAAGACCAGCCTGCTCGAGATCGCCAAGGAAGCCGGCATGAGCAAGGGCGCGCTGCACTATCACTACCCGACCAAAGAGGCGCTGATCCACGCGGTGCTGGAGACGGCGTGCAACGTCGTCCAAGCGCGGACGATGCAGGCCTGGTCCCCGTCCGACAATCCATTCGAAGCCCTTCGCAAGTCGCTCGAAGAGCTGTGGGCCACGCGTGCGGAGCGCACGGACGAAGCATTGGTGGTTGCCGACCTGATCGCCTTGAGCCTGTACGACGACTCCCTCCGGCCCAAGTTGGCCGAGTTTTACGAGCTCGGCGCCCAGCAGATCCGCGACTACCTGGAAAAGAACCTGGTGGCGCTCGGCCTCGAGCCCCGGATTTCGCTCAACCTATTGCCCCGCGTCGTGATCGGGCTCCTCGATGGTCTGGTGATGCAGGCATTCGTCGATCCGGATGCGTTCTCTCCGGACGAGGTAGTAGACGCGGTGCAGACGATCGCGATTTCGATCTTCACGGGAGGCTCCGGCCGGTGAGCGCGCTCGACTCAGTGCGTGCTCAGGACAGCGCGGTTCGAGCGCTCTTGCGAGCACGCGAACACGGGCGCATTGCATCGGCGTACCTGTTCGACGGCCCCAGTGGTGTCGGCAAGGAGCTGGCCGCCGTCGCGTTTGCGACCGATGTCGTCGCCGGAAGCGACCCGCACATCGTCGAGCGAATCAAATCCGGGTCGCATCCGGACGTTCGCGTGTTCGGGCCCCGGGACGAAGGCAAGCGCAACATCCAGGTCGATGTGCTCCGCAACGAAATCCTACCGCTCGCACAGTTCGCCCCCTTCGAAGCGGCCTCGACGTTCTTCATCTTGCCTGAAGCCGACGTCTCGTTCCCCGTGTTTCAGCCGGAGGCCGCCAACGCCCTGCTCAAGACCCTCGAGGAGCCGCGGCCGAACGTGCACTTCATTCTCACCTCGGAGCGCCCCGATTCGCTCCTGCCCACCATTCGCTCGCGATGCCAACGAATCCGGTTCGCGCCTCTGCCCGATGCCCTCGTGCGCGACATCCTGCAATCCGAGGGCGTCTCGGACGATTCGATCGCGCCGGCGATCGCGCTGAGCGCCGGGCGGGCGGACGTCGCTCTTGCTCTCGCAAAAGACGGCGCGGTGGACGCTCTGACCGACCTCATCCTCTCGGTCGACGACGCCGTGCGCGGCTCGGGGCCAGGGGCGCTGGTCGAGCTCTCCGAGCAGCTGGCCCGACGCACTGACCTGGAGCTCGCGCTACTCACGCTCCAAACCTTCTATCGAGACGTCGCGGTGACCTCGCTTGGCGTTCCGGCCGAGGGGCTCGGCTTCTCGACACGCAGCGAGGAGCTCCAGGAACGAATCACCTCGGTGTCATCGAGCGCGGCGGCCGCTCGGGTCTCCCTCATTCACCAGTGCCTGCGGTCGATGCAGCAGAACGCCAATCGGCAGGTCGCGCTGGACTCGCTGCTGTTTGGTCTGCGAGACCTCCGCTAGAGCGGTCTAGGTGGCATCTCGGCCGATTTTGGCTAGTCTCGGGCGCGCAATGGCTCGCCCCGTCTACGTCACCACGCCGATCTACTACGTCAACGATCGTCCCCACATCGGCCACGCGTACTCCACCGTGGCCGCAGACGTGGTCTCACGGTATGCGCGCCTCCGCGGGAAGCCCACCTATTTTCTGACCGGCCTCGATGAGCACGGATTGAAGATCGAGCGGCGCGCGAAGGAAGAGGGCTTCGCACCGCAGGATTTCGTCGACCGGATGGCTGCTCCTTTCCGCTCGGCGTGGGAAGAGCTCGGGTGCGCGCACGACGGTTTCATCCGAACGACATCGGCACAGCACCGTGACCGCGTGCAGGCACTCTGGAAGCTCATGCAGGACAAGGGCGACATCTATCTCGACGACTACGAAGATTGGTACTGCGTCGGGTGCGAGTCGTTCAAAACCGAGAAGGAGCTGCTCGAGGGCAAGCTCTGCCCGGTTCACCAGACAGCCGTCGAGCGCATCAAGGAGCGCAGCTACTTTTTCCGGCTGAGCAACTACACGCAGCCACTTCTCGACTACTACGCCGCACACCCCGACTTCGTACGGCCCGACGCGCGCTTCAACGAGGTGAAGGCGTTCCTCGCTGAGGGGCTCCGTGATCTGTCGATCTCGCGAACGAGCTTCCGCTGGGGCATCGCGGTCCCCGGGGACCCCGAGCATGTCGTTTATGTGTGGCTCGATGCGCTGATGAACTACGTGAGCGCGCTCGGCGGACCCGCCGAAGAAGGCGAGGCCCCGCTTTACGACGAGTTCTGGCAGTCGTCCGAGACGATCACGCACATCGTCGGCAAGGACATCCTTCGGTTTCACGCCATCTACTGGCCAGCCTTCTTGATGAGCGCGGAGATCCGTCTGCCGACGCAGATCTGGGCCCACGGATGGCTCACGGTGAACGGCGAAAAGATGTCCAAATCGCTCGGCAACTTCCTTCCGCCCGGCCCACTGGTCGAGGCGTTCGGCGCCGATGTGCTTCGGTACTACTTCATGCGCGAGGTCGGCTTCGGCCAGGACGGGGATTTCAGCCACCGTAACCTCATCAATCGGTACAACGGCGAGCTCGCCAACGGGCTCGGCAATCTAATGAACCGAATCGTCGCGAGCATCCTCAAGAAGAACCTCGACGGCCGCGTGCCAAGCGTCGACTTCGATGCGCTCGAGGATGTGGACCGGCAACTGATCGACAAGGCGACGGCGACCTCGAATGCGGCCGCAAAGCACATCGAGGCGCTCGCCTTCCACCGTGCGCTCGACTCG
Organism: uncultured bacterium; assembly: GCA_965369435.1. GTDB lineage: Bacteria > Myxococcota_A > Polyangia > Polyangiales > Houyiibacteriaceae > SG8-38. The sequence continues at coordinate 4,787 of CBDURI010000055.1, read as the reverse complement.
ATCTGGGAGCTGGTGTCCGCGGCCAACAAGTACGTCGACTCGACCGAACCGTGGAAGCTCGCCAAGCAAGACGACAAGACCCGGCTCGAACAGGTCTGCTACACCGTGCTCGAAACCCTGCGATGGCTTTCGGTCATGCTGTTTCCAGTGATGCCCACCAAGTGCAACGAGCTCCGCGGGCAGATCGGGATGGGCCCACTCCTTCCAACGGAGCAGACCGACCTGTGGCCGAGTGCTTGGGGCGGGCTGCGGCCGGGGACCCAAACGCGCGCCGCCACCCCGCTCTTCCCGCGCTTCGACGAAAGTCAGCAACGCTCGGTTCTGGAGCGGCTCGGCGTCGACGAGAACGCTGAGACGGGGTCTTCGGCGAAGTGATCCCGCCCCTTGCACCGACGTTCGAGGCAGCGCTGCGCGACGTGCGGGCTCAGCAACCACGTTTTCGCTGTTCGGCTGCGGCCAAGCTCGCGGACCCCCCTGTCGACCGAAGAGACGAGGCCGTGCAGGGACTGCTAGTCCTGGCAAAAGATGAAGTGGGCGCCGTCCGTGAAGCGGCGTACGAGTCGCTCGGCGCGCTCGGCGCAGCGGAGGGCCTAGCGACGTTGCACGAAGCGTTCAACGACCAGCACATGGGCGCGCGCCAGGCAGCGGTCCTGGCCTCTGGGCGCGTCGCTGCCGAGGAGGGAGTGGATGCGATCGCCACCCTGCTCGATGATCCGCGCCCCGAAATGCGCTTCTCGGCGATCTGGACCCTGTCCAACCTGGGCGCAGGCCATGCCGACCGAATCGCGCAGGGCCTGAGCGACCAAGACGAAGAGGTCCGCGTGCTCGCCCTCGAATGCTTGGGCGAGCTCGGCGCGACCGGTTACGCAGACTCGATGGTGGCTCTGCTCGAGGACCCCTCGGACGCGGTCCGCTTCGCCGCCGCTACAGCGCTCGCCGCCTTGGGCAATGTGAAAGGCGCTCCCACCTTGCGCGACGCTCTTGGCCGGCCGGACCGGGCGTTCCCCGCCGCGATCGGACTCGGCGACCTGGAAGACCGCGATTCATTGGACGCGCTCCAGCATCTCGCAACGCATCGGTGGCGCTCCCCGATCTTGCGAGCGGCCGCCGCGCGCGCCCTGGTCCTTCTCGGTGACCCGGTCGGCATCGAAGTGATCCGAAAGCTCGTTCGAAGCTGGCGCATCGAAGCACGGCAATACGCCGTACAACTCGTCGGAGAGCTGGGCCTCACCTCGCTGGTGCCGGATTTGGGCCGCGCGCTCCGAAGAAGCCGAAAAGCCGAACGACCCGTCTACGAAGCCACACTCGAGCAGCTTGCGCCGAAAAGCGCCGAAGCGAAGACCTTGCTTGCTTCGCTCCGCTAGGCCAATCAAGCTGCTCAACGGGCCCAACCGATGCTCTTCGACACCCATTGCCACTTGGACGACCCGCGCCTCCTCGAAGAGCTCGATGCCGTGCTCGATCGGGCAGACGACGCCGGCGTGAGGCGCATTACCACCATCGGGTGCGCGAACGACCCCGCGTCGGTGATGTCGGCCGTCGAGCTCGCGCGGAAGCATCCGGACCGAATCTCGGCCACGGTCGGAGTTCATCCGCACGACGCGAAACACCTCGACGACGAGCTCTGCGACGCCGTCCGCGACGCCGGCGCCGACCCCTCCGTCGTGGCCATCGGGGAGACGGGCCTCGACTTCCACTACGACCACTCCCCCCACGCGGCCCAGGAAGAAGCGTTCCGAAAGCAGATCGCGATCGCCAAAGAGCTCGGGAAGCCACTGGTCATTCACACGCGCTCGGCGCCGACGCAGACACTGCAGATCCTCCGCGAGGAGCAGGCGAAGGACGTGGGCGGCATCATCCACTGCTTCAGCGAGGACGCCCCCTTCGCGTCGGCGGCACTCGATCTGGGTTTTGTCTCCTCGTTTAGTGGCATCGTGACCTTCAAGGGGGCGATCGCGGTCCAAGAGGCCGCCCTCAAGCAACCCGCCGACGCTCTTCTCATCGAGACGGATGCGCCCTATTTGGCTCCGATCCCCAGACGGGGAAAACGCAATGAACCCGCATATGTAGCGTACATAGCGGCCCGAATCGCAGAGCTCCGCGGGGTCGACCCCGAGGCCCTTGCCCAGACCACGTATGAAAACGCGGTTCGAATCTTCGGAATCCAAGAGTAACGGGGGCTTTTGGCGGCCGGCCGCATCCGCCTTGACTCCCCCCCTCGCCTCACTATCTTTGCGGCCCTTTTCCCGGGGAGAACACCTGTGAATACGAATCCCGGCCTCATCGGCACCAAGCTTGGCAATACCCAAATCTTCCTCGACAGCGGGGAGGTGCGACGCGTCACTGCAATCAAGGCAGGGCCCTGCGTCGTGGTGGGCAAGCGCACCCCCGACAAAGACGGCTACGCCGCTCTGCAACTCGGCTTTGGCAGCCGCCGCGAAAAGCTGGTGAGCAAGCCTGAAGCTGGGCAGTTCAAAAAAGCCAGCGTCGAGCCACCACGAGTCGTTCGCGAGTTTCGCATCGAGGCGTCGCTCCTCGAGCGCTTCGAGGTGGGTCAGACTCTCGGCGTCGCCGACATCTTCCAAGACGGTCAGTTCGTCGACGTCTGCGGCACGAGCAAGGGTCGCGGGTTCACGGGCGTCATGAGGCGTCACAACTTCTCCGGCGCTGGCACCGTCGGCCACGGTACGCACGAGTCCAAGCGTGGCGGCGGCTCGATCGGCATGGCCACGACGCCTGGCCGCACAGTTCGCGGCCAGAAGATGCCGGGCCAGCACGGCAACAAGAGGTCCACCATCCTCAACCTTCGCATCGTCAAGGTGCTGCCCGACGAGAACATCGTCCTCGTGGACGGTGGTGTTCCGGGCTCGCGCAACAGCTTCGTTACGGTGAAGGGCTCCATCAAGAAGGTCACCGTGCCGCTCCCTGAGCCTCCGGCCAAAGAAGAGCCGGCCGAGGCAGCGCCGGAAGCCACCGAAGAGGGCTAACTGCCCCGCCGCCGCAGCCAGGATCACCACGGACGCCGCGCGCGCCGCGAAGGCTATCCGGCTCGCTCGGTGTACAAGCTCGAGGAGATGGATCGGCGCCTTGGTCTCTTCAAGAAGGGCCAGCGTGTTCTCGATCTCGGCGCGAGCCCCGGCTCCTGGACGCTCTATGCAGCGCAGCAAGTCGGCCCGACTGGCCGTGTGCTCGGCATCGATCTGAATGACCCGAACGTTGCCCTGCCGCGTCAGGCCGAGATTCTCACCGTCGACGCCTTCGAGGTCGATCCAGAGACCTTAGGGGGGCCGTTCGATCTCGTCATCAGCGACATGGCACCCAAGACGAGCGGGCAGCGGCACGCCGACCAGTACCGAAGCTACGAGCTCGTCATGCAAGCTTTGGAACTGACGAAAGCGGTACTCAAACCCGATGGCACATTCGTAGCCAAAATCTTTCAGGGCGCGGAGTTCGAGGACGCACGCAACTCGCTTCGCGAGGTGTTCGCCAAAGTTCGGACCCTCCGCCCCAAAGCAACACGCACCGAAAGCTACGAAGTGTTCTTGGTCGGTTTGGGCTTTCAACCGACTACTGGTTGAGCGCCTCGAGGCGGGCGCGCGCGCGGTCGGCGTACGGCCCGTCGGGGTCGAGCTTTGCGGCGCGCCTCAAGTGCGCCCGTGCCTTACCAAGCTGACCCTGCTTGGCGAGGATGGATCCGTACGCGTACTGCAGCGCGGGATCGATCTCGTTTTGTCCTACGGCGCGCCGCATGGTCGCCTCCGCAGCATCAATCTCGCCGGTAGCGTAGTAGGCCAACGCGAGTTCGGCGAGAAGCTCTGTGGGAGGTGGATCGGACGCCTGGCTCAACGCCGCGCGCAATACGGGGACAGCCTCCTCCGGCAAACCCGCGCGCCGCAGCCCCTCCCCGACTGGAATCGACAGCAGGACATCGCCACGAACCATCGGTCGCGCCGCTCGAAGCTGCTCCGCCGCGGCTTCGCGCCGACCCATACCGAGAAGCATCATCGCGAGGTTGATCCGGGGGACCGGATCGTTCGCGAGACGATCGATCGTCGCGAGGTACTCGCGCTCGGCATCGGCCAACTTTCCCTGCTCCTCGTACGCGAGGGCGAGGTTGAATCGTGCAGCGGTGAGCTGCGGGTCCAAGGCCACTGCCCGCTCTAGCATCGTCGTCGCTTCCGAGAGCTTGCCGTCTTCGCGCAAGAGCACGCCGAGGTTGTTGAACGCCTCGGCGAACCTCTGGTCCACCTCCGCCGAACGGCGATACGCCTTCTCCGCGGACACGAAGTCGTCGGCGGCCTCGTGGACGAGCCCCAGGTCGAGCCATGCGCGCGCGTCGTTTGGATCGTCAGCGAGCGCTTGCTCGAAGACGTGTTTGGCTTCGCGAACCTTGCCTTCCGCCAGCAGACGCTCGCCGCGCATTACCTCAGGACTCGCCCGAGGGTGGCTCCCGACCTCGATGGGCGGAGGCTGGGCGGGGGCGCTCTGCGTAGAGCCGCACCCAGCGACCAGCGCAAAGAGGACCGGCCACCAAGGCGGGAGACGGCCCACGATGCTCAGGGCGCCTCGGCGCGCGCGTGCAGAGCGAGGATGCGATCGTACAGCACGCGCTGCAGACGCTTCATCCGGTCGGCGTCGTGAATCTTCTTCCCATCCTCGTCCGAGACATAGAACACGTCGGCCACGCTCTGCCCCTCCGTGTTTACCTTGGCCAACGCGATCGTTAGATCCAGTTCATGGAGTGTGCGCGCGATCTCGTGAAGGAGGCCCGCCCGATCTCGGGTGAA
>CBDURI010000054.1:0-12423 GCA_965369435.1 uncultured bacterium | reverse complement strand
GACAACGAGAAGCTGCGTCTCAGCGCCCGCAACCTGCAGGGCCACTCGGTTCTGCCCCCCGAGGGCGTGAACCTGTACGACCTGCTCCGTCACGAGCATCTCGTGCTCACGCAAACCGCGGTGCAAGCCCTGGAAGCGAGGTGTCAGTGATGAACGCCGAACAAGTCATCAAGCGCCCGCTCTATCTCACGGAGAAGGGGTCCCGGCTGCGCGAGAATGACAACAAATACACGTTCGAGGTCGACCTCGACGCGAACAAGCTCCAGATCAAAGACGCCGTCGAGACTTTGTTCAAAGTCACGGTACGCGACGTCCGCACTCTGATCATGCGTGGTCACATGAAGCGCATGGGCAAAGGCTACGGGAAACTCCAAAACTGGAAAAAGGCCATCGTCACGCTCCCCGAGGGCGAGACGATCGACTTCTTCGAGGGTGTCTAAAGATGGCAATCCGTAAATTCAAACCCACGTCGCCTTCCCGCCGCTTCTACGAGGCTCCGGACTTCGACATGATCACGCACGGGAAGCCCGAAAAGAAGCTTCTTGGCGCGAAGAAACAGACCGCGGGTCGTAACAACCAGGGGCGCATCACTTCGCGTTTCCGTGGAGGCGGCCACAAGCAGCGCTACCGCAAGATCGACTTCAAGCGGAACAAGATCGGCGTTCCGGCGACCGTGAAGACCATCGAGTACGATCCGAACCGCTCGGCTCGCATCGCGCTCGTGTGCTACGCAGACGGCGAAAAGGCTTACATCCTTGCGCCGGACGGGCTCGAGGTTGGCAAGCAGGTGATTTCGTCGCGACACGCCGACGTGAAGCCTGGCAACGCGATGCCGCTCCGCCACATGCCGCTCGGCACGATGATTCACAACATCGAGATGAAGATCGGCAAAGGCGCGCAGCTCGTGCGCTCGGCAGGTACCGCTGCCCAGCTGATGGCCAAGGATGGCAACTACGCCCAAGTGCGACTTCCATCCGGTGAAGTTCGACTGATTCACCTCAACTGTCGTGCGACAGTCGGACAGGTCAGCAACTCGATGCACGCGCGCATGACCCTGGGTAAAGCAGGTCGCAGTCGTTGGCTCGGGCGCCGGCCGCACAACCGTGGCACCACGATGAACCCGGTCGACCACCCCATGGGCGGTGGCGAGGGGCGCACCGCAGGCGGACGGCATCCGTGCTCGCCGTGGGGCCAGCTCGCCAAGGGCCTGAAGACTAGAAAGAACAAAGCGACCGACAAGCACATCGTTCGCCGGCGGAAGAAGAAGTAATGGCGCGTTCAGTCAGCAAAGGTCCGTTCATAGACCAGCACCTCGAGAACAAGGTCGAGGCGGCCAACAAGTCCGGCGACAAGAAGATGATTCGCACTTGGTCGCGGCGCTCCACGGTGACGCCCGATTTCGTCGGGCACACATTCGCCGTTCACAACGGTCGGAAGTTCGTCACCGTCTTCGTCACCGAGAACATGGTCGGGCACAAGCTCGGCGAGTTCGCGCCCACCCGGACGTTCGGCGGTCATGCGTCGGATCGGAAGGGCGGTCGCAAGATCAATCCGCAGACGGGTAAGAGGTGATCATGGAAGCGGTTGCAAAAGCACGATTTCAACGGATTTCGCCTCGTAAGGCACGCGTCGTGCTCAACATGGTGCGAGGCAAGAACGTCGCCGAGGCGCTCAACGAGCTCCGCTTCACTGCGAAGGCAGCGGCTCCGATCGTCGCGAAGGCCATTGGCAGCGCCATCGCCAACGCGAAGCAGAAGAACGAAGAGATCAATCTCGACTCGCTGTTCGTCAAGACGGCGTTTGCAGATATGGCGCCGAACCAGCACATGCGGCGTTGGCGCCCACGTGCCCAGGGTCGCGCCACGCGCATCGTCAAGGGAATGAGTCACATCACTGTCGTCGTGAGCGACGGGGAAGAGAGCTGAGCCGTGGGTCAGAAAGTACATCCTTATGGTTTCCGTCTCGGCGTCGTGAAGACGTGGAAGTCCAAGTGGTACGAGGACAAGAACTACGCCAAGTGGCTTCACGAGGACCTGAAGCTGAAGGCGACCATCCGGAAGAAGTTCGCCCACGCGGGCATCGCTGACATCGAGATGGAGCGCGCCGCCAACAAGGCCAAGGTGGTCATCTACACCTCCCGCCCGGGCATCATCATCGGGAAGCGCGGCGCGGGCGTCGAGCAGCTCAAGGCCGACCTTCAAAAGCTCACCGAGAACGAGCTCTTCCTCGACATCCAGGAGGTGCGCAAGGCCGAGACCAACGCGCAGCTCGTTGCCGAGAACATTGCCACGCAGCTCGAGCGACGTGTCGCTTTCCGTCGCGCGATGAAGAAGGCCGTGCAGACTGCGATGAAGTTCGGTGTGAAGGGCATCCGAGTGACGGCCGGTGGTCGTCTTGGTGGGTCGGAAATCGCACGTACCGAATGGTATCGCGAGGGCCGCGTGCCGCTTCATACGCTTCGCGCAGACATCGACTACGGCGAGGTGACCGCACACACCAAGGCTGGCACCATCGGCATCAAGTGCTGGATCTTCAAGGGAGAGCAGCTTCCGCAGCGCCCCGGTGCAGGGGCCGCAGGAGCCCGAGTCTAAGGACGAGCCATGCTTCAACCAAAGAAAACCAAGTTCCGGAAACAGATGAAGGGCCGCATGCGCGGCAAGGCCTACCGAGGCGGCAAGGTCTCGTTCGGCGACTTCGGGCTGCAGGCACTCGAGCCTGGCCGGATTACACAGCGACAGATCGAAGCCGCTCGTATGACGATTCAACGCAAGGTGAAGCGTCAGGGCCAGCTTTTCATTCGCATCTTCCCGGACAAGCCCATCACCAAGAAGCCACTCGAAACTCGTCAGGGTAAGGGTAAAGGCCCCGTCGAAGGCTGGGTGTGCATCATCAAACCGGGGCGCATGCTGTACGAGATCCAGGGCGTCACCGAGGAGGAAGCGCGTGCAGCGTTCGCGCTCGCCGCGCACAAGCTTCCGCTGAAGACGACGTTCCGGTCGAGGGAGAACGAGCTATGAAGTCCGAAGACATTCGTGCGAACACGCTCGAAGAGCTCGCAATTCTCGAGGGCGATCTGCGCCGCCAGATTTGGAAGGCGCGCTTCGACAATCACACCAACCAGCTCGATGACACGAGCTCCATTCCCAAACTTCGCCGGGATCTCGCCCGCGTGAAGACCATTTTCACCGAGCGTCGCACCGAAGCGGCGAACAAGGAGTAATCGGCGATGACTGCTGCAGAGCCAGGACAACCGAGTCCCAAGGGCACCAAGGAGCGTGGCCGCCGTCGCCGCTTGGTCGGGCGTGTCGTCAACGAGACGCAGACCGAGGGACGAGTTCAGCAAACCATCGTGGTGGAGGTCATCCGCCGCGCCCGCGACCCGTTCTACGGCAAGTACGTCAAGCGTAAGAAGAAGTTCCACGCGCACGACGAAGGCAACGAGTACCGCAAGAACGACGTGGTCGAGATCCGCGCCTGCCGCCCGCGCAGCAAAACGAAGCGCTGGGAGGTCGTCCGTCTCATAGAGAGGCCGCCGGAGGTATAACGATGATCCAGACAGAAACACAACTGGATGTGGCCGATAACAGCGGCGCGAAGCGAGTTGCTTGCATCAAGGTGCTCGGCGGTTCCCGTCGTCGGTACGCGGGCCTCGGCGACGTGATCGTCGTCTCCATCAAGGAGGCGCTTCCGACCGCACGCGTCAAGAAGGGCGAAGTCGCCCGAGCCGTCGTGGTGCGCACCAAACGCGAGTACCAGCGGCCGGACGGCACCTACATCAAGTTCGACACGAACAGCGCCGTGCTGATCACCAAAGACAACGAGCCGATCGGCACCCGTATCTTCGGACCCGTGGCCCGCGAGCTGCGAGCGAAGCGTTTCATGAAGATCGTTTCTCTCGCGCCGGAGGTGGTGTGATGACTGCGCGTATCAGGAAGGGTGATCTGGTTCAGATCATCGCAGGCAAGGACCGCGGTGAAAAGGGCCGCGTCCTTCAGGTGGTTCGGGCGGACTTGATCCTCGTCGAGGGTGTCAATCGCGTGAAGCGCCACCAGAGCGCGCGTCGTTTTGCGGAGGCCGGCATCATCGAAAAAGAAATGCCGATTCATGCGTCTAACGTGATGCTGGTCGACCCGAAGACCGAAGAGCGCACGCGCGTTCGCATCGAAGCCGACAAGAAGGACCCTGACAAGCGCGTTCGCGTGGCCGTGAAAAGCGGCTCGGTCCTGGATTGAGGTCGTGATGAGTGATTACCAACCCAGACTCAGAACAAAATACAAAGACGAGATTATCCCTCTGTTGATGAAGGATTTCGGCTTCAAGAACGTCATGCAAGTTCCGAAGCTCGATCGGATCGTCGTCAACATGGGCCTCGGTGAAGCGGTGCAGAACGCAAAGCTCATCGAATCAGCTGTCGAAGAGCTCAGCGCGATCACCGGCCGAAAGCCCATCGTCACTCGCGCGAAGAAGTCCATCGCGGGCTTCAAGCTTCGTGAGGGGATGCCGATTGGCGTCATGGTCACCTTGCGCGGCGTGCAGATGTACGACTTCCTCGACCGACTGATCTCGATCGCGTTGCCGCGGACCCGTGACTTCAAGGGCATCAGCCCGAAGGCGTTCGACGGGCGCGGCAACTACACGCTCGGCATTCGCGAGCAGATCGTCTTCCCAGAGGTCAACTACGACAAAATCGATAGTATCAAGGGCATGAACGTGACCCTCGTTACCACGGCAGAAACTGATGAACAGGGACGTGCCTTGCTGAAGTCGCTCGGCATGCCGTTCAGGAACTAGAGGACGCAGATGGCTAGTAAGCGCGCATTTGCCAAGATGGAAAAGACACTGAAATTCTCGGTGCGACACCGAAACCGCTGCAAGATCTGTGGACGCCCGCGGGGGTACTACCGCAAGTTCGAGATGTGCCGCATCTGTCTCCGTAAATACGGGCTCTCGGGAGATATCCCGGGGCTCACGAAATCGAGCTGGTAAGGAGGTGCAATCATGATGACCGATCCAATCGCTGACATGCTGACGCGCATCCGCAACGCCGCACGGGCGCAGCACGAACAGACAGTTCTACCCTCTTCGAAGCTCAAGGCGCAGCTCGCCGAGATCCTCAAGCAGGAAGGCTTCATCGACGACTACAGCGTCGAAGATGGGGTTCAGAATAGCCTCACGGTGGTTCTCAAGTACGGCCGCGATCGGCAGAGCGCCTTCGTTGGCATGCGCCGAGCGAGCCGCCCGGGGCGGCGGTTCTACGTGGGCCACCGCGATATTCCCCGAGTTCACAATGGCATGGGCGTCGCGATTCTCTCGACGTCTGCCGGAATCATGACCGACCGCGATGCTCGCGATAAGCGAGTGGGCGGTGAGGTGCTGTGCGAGGTTTGGTGATGACCGAAACACACACAGGAAAGCAGTCCAGAAACGGCAAGAAGCCGGTTGAGGTCGCCAAGGGCGTACAGATTTCAATCAGTGGCCGGGACATCACGGCCAAGGGGCCCAAAGGCGAGTTGACCTACGCCCTCCGTCCGGAGGTCGTGGTGACCCAGGGCGACGGCACGCTCACGGTCAGGCCTGCCGAGGATGCTGGCAAGGCGGGCCTTCAATACCAGGGCCTCACGCGAGCGCTTCTTCGCAACATGGTCGAAGGCGTCGCGAACGGTTACAAGCGCTCGCTCGACTTCCGCGGTGTCGGTTATCGCGCGGAGTTCAAGAACAACCAGCTCAAGATGACCGTCGGCCTGTCGCATCAGCCGATTCTGGACATCCCGAAGGTGGTGGGCGTCAAGGTCGAAACGATCGACGAGGCGGGCACCAAGTTTCCCCGCGTTCACCTCGAGTCGCCCGACAAAGAGATCATCGGCCGAGTCGCGGCGAGAATTCGTCAGATGCGACCCCCAGAGCCCTACAACGGCAAAGGGGTCCGCTACACCGGTGAGCGCATTCGCGAGAAGGCGGGCAAGGCCGGAAAGGCCGGAGGCTGATCATGCATAAGAAACTCACAGGACGCGCTCGACGCAAGCTACGGATTCGTAAGAAGGTGCAGGGCACCGCACAGCGTCCACGGCTTTGCGTTTTTCGGAGCTCGAAGCACATCTACGCGCAGGTCATCGACGACACGCATGGCACGACGATTGCCCATGCATCGAGCGTCGCCGAGTCCGGCGACGGAAGCAAAGTCGACGTTGCCAAGTCGGTCGGCAGCGCTGTTGCCAAGGTTTGCATCGACAAGGGGGTCGACCAGGTGGTGTTCGACCGTGGCGGTTATCGATATCACGGACGCGTTCGCGCACTGGCCGAATCGGCGCGCGAAGCGGGTCTGAAGTTCTGAGGACGAGATGGCATACAAAGACCAAATCATCGATCCAAATACGCTTGACGATCTCGCCGAGCGCGTGATCTTCATCAACCGCGTCGCCAAAGTCGTCAAGGGCGGTCGGCGCTTCAGCTTTAGCGCTCTCGTCGTCGTCGGCGACGGCAACGGTCACGTCGGCGTCGGCATGGGTAAGGCCAAAGAGGTCCCCGAGTCGATCCGTAAGGGTACCGAGGCCGCCAAGAAGAACCTCTTCAAGGTGCCACGGACGGGTCGTACGATTCCTCATCGCATCGTTGGCCATTCGGGGGCAGGTCGCATCATCTTGCGTCCCGCGTCCGAGGGGACTGGCGTCATCGCCGGTGGCGCGATGCGTCCGGTTCTCGAAGCTGCCGGCGTCAAGGACGTCCTGGCGAAGATCCTGGGCACGACGAACCCGTACAACGTGGTCAACGCCACGGTTGCGGCGTTGAAGGCGCTCGAGTCGCCGGCTGACGTGGCTCGTCGCCGCAGCCGTCGCAAGGGCGACATCCAACAACATGAGCATGGGCCCAAGGTGGAACGTCCCGCCGAGCCTGCCGAAGCGCCCGCGGAGACGAGCGCGTCCTAAGAGAGGCAGTCATGAGCGCGAACAAACTCAAAGTGACCCAGGTCAAGAGCGAGATTGGCCGGATGGACAAGCAACGGCGGGTCCTCAGAGGCCTTGGCTTGCATGGCTTGAACACGGAAGTCGTGGTGGACAACACCCCGTCGTTCCGCGGCATGGTCAAGAAGGTGCTGCACCTGGTCGAAGTCGAGGAAGTCAATGAGTGAGCAGAACAAGACACCGATCCTTTCGAGGCTTCGCCCCGCGCCGGGCGCAGTACGCCCAAAGCGACGCAAGGGACGCGGCCCGGGTTCCGGCCTGGGCAAGACGGCTGGTCACGGCCAGAAGGGCCAAAAAGCCAGGCATCCTGGGAACTTCAGCAAACTCGGCTTCGAAGGCGGGCAAATGCCGCTCTATCGCCGCATTCCGAAGCGTGGCTTCGTCAACCCCTTCACCAAGAAGGTCGCGACGGTCAACGTGAAGGATTTGGTGCGCTTCGACGAGGGGGCCACGGTCGACGAGGCCGCTCTGCGAGAAGCTGGCCTCGTGAACCGTAAAGTGGACATCATTAAGGTTCTCGGCGATGGCGAGCTCGATAGAGCTCTCACCGTCAAGGTCCACGCTGCTAGCGCGACCGCCACCCAGAAGATCGAAAAGGCGGGCGGCACCGTCGAGCTAGTCGTCACGGCAGCCTCTTAACTGAAAGCCTGTAGCAACCCATGAGCACCGTCGCGAACATCTTTCGAATCCCCGAGCTTCGCCGCCGCATTCTCTTCACGCTGGGAATGCTGGCTGTCTATCGGATCGGGATCTTCGTCACGACTCCCGGCGTTGACCGAGCGGCCATGCGTAAGTATGTGGCCGGGCAGTCGGGCGGCTTCTTGAGCATGTTCAACCTGTTCTCGGGCGGTGCGCTCGAGCAGGCGTCGATTTTCGCCCTCAACATCATGCCCTACGTTTCGGCGAGCATCATCTTGTCGCTGATGACCGTCGTGGTTCCCTCGCTCATGGAGCTTCGTAAGGAAGGCGAGGCGGGCCAACGAAAGATCAATCAGTACACCCGCTACGGCACTGTTGGGCTCAGTATTTTCCAAAGCATGGGGCTTGCGATGCTCTGGGAGGGCTGGAACGAGAGCTCGACGGCGGGTGACATCGTCGCCGACCCAGGCTGGAGCTTCCGTTTGATGACGGTGCTCGCGCTCACGACAGGCACCTCGTTCCTGATGTGGCTCGGCGAGCAGATTACCGAGCGCGGCCTCGGAAACGGCATTTCACTCATCATTTTCGCCGGTATCGTGTCCAATCTTCCGGACGCCCTCTTCATGACGTTCGAGCAATTCAAGCTCGGGGAGCTACTCCCCATCGACATGATGCTGTTGATTGTCATCGCCCTCGGGACGACGGGCTTCATCGTGTTCTTCGAACGCGCCCAGAGGCGGCTTCCGATCACTTATGCCAAACGGATGATCGGGCGAAAGATGTATGGCGGGCAGCAGTCTCACCTGCCGCTTCGCGTGAACATGGCCGGCGTCATTCCGCCGATCTTCACTTCGTCGTTGCTGATGTTCCCCATGACTCTGGCGGCGACCAACATTCCGTACATCTCGGCCGCGATGCAGTGGATCAGCAACAACCTGGTTCCAGGCGGCTGGGTGTACATCGTCGTCTTTGCGACCATGACGATCTTCTTCTGTTTCTTCTACACCGCGATCACATTCCAGCCGGTCGATGTGGCAGAGAACCTCAAGAAGCAAAGTGCCTTCATTCCGGGTGTGCGGCCCGGTAAGGCCACCGCCGAGTACATCGATGCGGTTCTGACGCGCATCACCGTGGGCGGTGCCCTCTACGTTGCCGCCGTTGTCACGCTTCCGACCCTGCTTCAGGCGCGCTGGAACGTGCCTTTCTATCTCGGCGGTACGTCGTTGATGATTGTCGTGGGTGTGGCCCTCGACTTCGCACAACAGGTCGAGAGCCATCTCATCACTCGTCATTACGAAGGCCTCACCGGGAGCAAGGGCTCCCGAATCCGAGCGAGGAACGCATAATGGACCTGCTTCTCTTCGGACCGCCCGGCGCTGGAAAGGGCACGCAAGCCAAGTTCCTCGTCGACCTGTTGGGCATTCCCCAGATCTCGACCGGCGACATGATGCGTGCTGAGCGCAAGTCGGGGTCGGAGCTGGGCAAGCAGTTCGACGAGTACATGTCCGCTGGAAAATTGGTGCCTGACAGCCTCGTCCTGGACCTGATGCTGAAGCGGCTGACGCAGGACGATGCGAAAAGCGGTGCGATCTTCGATGGTTACCCGAGGACGGTGGCGCAAGCCGAGTCGTTGGATGCCCTCCTCGAGAAGCTCGACCGGCGTATCGATCGGGTGGTTTCGCTCGATGTTCCGTTGGACGTCATCGTCGAGCGCGTCACGGGTCGAAGAGTCTGTTTGGACTGTGGACAGACCTACCACGTCCGCTATAGTCCGCCGCCCCAAAACGGAGAGTGTACCTCCTGTCGCGGGACCCAGATCGTGCAGCGATCGGACGACACAGAAGAGGTCGTTCGGAAGCGGTACGAAGAATACAGAGCTAAGACCGAGCCGGTGCTCGCCCACTACGAGGCAAAAGGCGTAGTGCAACGTGTAGAAGGTGTCGGTTCGTTGGAAGAAATCACGGAACGGATCAAGGAAGCGATTGGGGTCGAATAACGAGCGGGATGACTGAAGCCAAAACCACCCAAGGCACCATTGAATCGGTGCTACCGCGGGCGCTTTACCGAGTGAGGCTTGACGACGGCGAGAAGATCATCGCGTCGGTTTCAGCAAAGGCCAGACAGGTCACGGTGCAGCTCCTGCCAGGAGACGGGGTGATGGTCCAGGTATCCCCTTTCGATCCGACGAGAGGACGAATCGAGGAGAAGCTGACATGAAGGTCCGACCAAGCGTCAGAAAAATTTGTGAGAAGTGCAAGATCGTGCGCCGCAAGGGCGTCGTGCGAGTCTTGTGTGACAACCCCCGTCACAAGCAACGGCAAGGATAATAGCGAATGGCACGTATCGCAGGCGTCGACCTTCCAGGTCGGAAACACACGGTGATTGCGCTGCAATACATCTATGGGATCGGTGCGCATCACGCGGAGCACATTTGCAAGTCTGCGGGTATCCCGCAGGGCAAACGTGCTGAGGATCTCGACGAGACAGACGTCAAGAGAATCCGCGAATGCATCGACCAAAACTTCAAGGTCGAAGGCGACCTTCGACGTGAGGTCAACATGCACATCAAGCGACTGATGGACCTCGGTTGCTATCGCGGGCTGCGTCATCGGCGCGGTCTGCCTGTTCGAGGCCAGCGAACCCACACTAACGCGCGCACCCGTAAGGGACCGAAGCGCGGGCCAATGAGCAGGAAGCGCTGAGATCATGGCGAAAGCAAAGTCCACCAAGGGCAAGAAGCGTAAGACCAAGAGGGTCGTGACGAGCGGGATCGCTCACATTCAGTCGACGTTCAACAACACGATCGTGACCATCACCGATTTGGGTGGTGACGTGGTGTCCTGGTCGACGGCCGGCACGCGTGGCTTCAAGGGCTCGCGTAAGAGCACGCCGTTTGCGGCGCAGCTCGCCGCCGAAGACGCCGCGCGCAAGGCGCAGGACGCTGGTATGAAGACTATCGCTATTTTCGTGAAGGGTCCCGGCGCTGGCCGTGAGTCGGCACTACGAGCATTTCAAAATGTCGGAATGCGGGTCACCCTGCTGCGCGACGTTACACCTATTCCCCACAATGGTTGCCGGCCGCCCAAGCGGCGGCGCGTTTAAAGGCTTCGGAGGCAATTGATGACGAGTCCGACTCTAGTCGCACGCAATTGGCGAGAGCTCATCCGCCCAAAGACCGTTCCCATAGATCAAGATTCGCTGAGCGATACCTACGGCAAGTTCGTCGTGGAACCGCTCGAGCGTGGTTTTGGCATCACCCTTGGTAACTCGCTTCGCCGCGTGTTGCTGTCCTCGCTTCAGGGGGCCGCAATCACCGCCGTCAAGATTGAAGGAGCGATGCACGAGTTCACTTCGGTTCCGGACGTCGTCGAGGACGTCACCGAGATGGTACTCAACTTCAAGGAAGTCGTCGTTCGGTCGCATACCGCGCGCACGCAGACGGTCCGCATCGAGAAGGAAGGCCCGGCCGTCGTGACGGCGGGCGACATCCAGGTCAGCGATCAAATCGAGATCCTCAATCCGGATCACAAGATCTGCACCATCGCGAAGGGCGGCCGATTCGCGGCGGACCTCACGATCAACGTGGGTCACGGCTACGTCCCCGCCGATCGTAACAAGGCCGCGGGCATCCCGATCGGCACCATCGCCATCGACTCGCTGTTCTCGCCGATTCGAAAGGTGAACTACGCCGTGACGAATGCTCGTGTCGGGCAGATCACCGACTACGACAAGCTCTCGCTCGAGGTCTGGACCAACGCTTCGGTGACGCCGGCCGACGCCGTCGCCTACGCGGCCAAGATCCTCAAGGACCAGCTCGCCATCTTCATCAACTTTGAAGAGCATGACGAGCCAGTCGAAGAGTCGACCTCGGAAGAGCCGCTCAACGAGAACCTGTTCCGCTCGGTCGACGAGCTCGAGCTCTCCGTGCGCTCCGCCAACTGCCTCCAGAATGCCAACATCAAGTTGATCGGCGAGCTGGTGCAGAAGAGCGAGGGCGAGATGCTCAAGACGAAGAACTTTGGGCGCAAATCGCTCAAGGAAATCAAGGAAATCCTGGCTGATATGGGTCTCTCTCTCGGCATGCAGATCGACAACTGGTCGCAGATGCTCGAGCGTTGGAAGACGCAGCAGGCCACTCAATAACGTTTTTGGAATAGGTCGCGGGTAAGTCGTCATGAGGCATCAAAAGGCAGGCAGAAAGTTCGGTCGCAACACTAGCCATCGCCGCGCCATGTTCAGGAACATGGCGGGCAATCTGGTTTTGCACGGGCAAATCAAGACGACGGACGCAAAGGCGAAGGAGCTTCGGCGAATCGCGGAGCGCCTTCTTACCAAGGCGATTCGCCTCGGCGACGACCTCACGATCGACGTGGCAAAGGTCAAGGACGAGACGGAGCGCGCACGCATCCTCTCGGCCCGGCTTCACGCCCGCCGTCAGGTCGCCCGCTTCCTTCCGAAACAACTCGCGAAGACCAACCCGGACGGCACGGTCGAAGAAGTGGACCTCATCCACAAGCTCTTTACCGACCTCGCCCCCCGCTACCTCGAGCGAGCCAAAGAAAACAAGGGCGGCGGCTACACCCGGGTCATCAAGGTCAACCACCGCCGAGGCGATAACGCCCCAATGTCCCTAATCGAGTTCCTCGACTAGTGTGCGGATCTTTCCGCTTGTGGTCGGCTTACCTCCTCGCTCGCTCCCTGCGAGGTACCGATGTACCTCTCAGTCGCTCTCTATGGGGGCGCTCGACCACAAACGAAAATCTCTCGAACACTATTAGAGACTAGCGCGGCTGAGATCGATCCCGGTCCACGGTCCCGGGCCCCC
>CBDURI010000053.1:0-12682 GCA_965369435.1 uncultured bacterium | reverse complement strand
GCACGGTTGAAGAGGCCGTCGCTCACCAACACCGTGCGCAACCAGGGTATTGCGGCGGTGTGGGTCAGAAAGGGTGTGGGTGCCGGCAGGTGGGCGACGCGCCAGGACACGCCGTCGGCTTGGAGCCGTCGCGAGAAGGCAGGCCAGAAGCCGAGCTTCATCACGAGCCAAGGGCTGGCCACGATGACCGCGGCTACGGCGAGGAGAGCCGCCGCCAACGCTCGGACGATAGGCCCAAGCGGGAGGAGTGCTTCGACCCCGGCCAGTGCGAGCAATGAGAGGCCCGTAGCCAAGATCGGCGCGGCCGACAGTTGCACCGCGCGGCCCGCCGTTTCGAGATGGGACATGACTGCGGCTTCTTCGGGGGTGCGCCGGCACAGCGCGAAACTCACCCAGGCTGTCACGGCGCTCAGCGTCGCGAAGAAGAAGGAGCCGGCTATCGGCCACCGCGTCGACAGCAGCGGGTCCACGAGCAGAGCGCCGGCAACGGCGCAAGCCGGGATCACGAGTAGAGCGCCGAAGAACGTCGCGCGCCGCCAGTGTCCGAGTGCTCGATCACGCATGGCAGGTGGCGCCGAGTCTCCGACGGCGAATAGCGCGCGGAGCATCGCGCAGAGTATCGACGGGACGAAGGCGCACGCGACCAAGACGAGCAGGGACGTCACCGGAGCTCCACCATCACGGGGGCATGGTCCGAGGGCGACTTCCTTCCCCGTTCCTCCCGATCGACGACGGCGCCTATCGTGCGCTCGGCGAGCTTGGGCGTGCAGTAGATGTGGTCGATGCGAAGTCCGTTGCCTCGCTCGAAACCTCTCCCGCGGTAATCCCACCACGAGAACACGCCGCCGGCCGGGTGAAACGGGCGCACGACGTCGTGAAGCCCGAACGACGCGATTTGGGTCAGCGCGTCCCTCACTGGATCACAGGCGAGCACCGATGAGCGCCACTCGGAAAGTCTTCCGATATCGTCGTCCCAGGGGGCGACGTTGAAATCGCCGCAGAGCGCGAGCTCGTCGGTCGCTCCATCGAAACGCCGTGCCAGCATCCGGCCGAGGCGCGTCATCCAGCGAAGCTTGTACTCGTACTTGTCGGAGCCCACCTCGCCACCGTTGGGGAAATACGCGCTGAGGACCGTCACGCCCTTGATGCGGCCGCTGATCAAGCGAGCCTGAGGGTCGTCCTCGTCGTCTCCGAGGCCGTAGACCACGTCCGCGATCGGGTGCCGGCTCAGGATGGCCACTCCGTTGTAGGTCTTCTGCCCCGAGACGGCGGCCTCGTATCCGCACTCCCGAATGTCGTCGTAGGGGAAGTCCGTGTCGGTCACTTTCAGCTCCTGCAGGCACAGGACATCGGGCTGTGCCGCGTCGAGCCAGTCGATCACGTGCTGCCGGCGCGCCCGGATCGAGTTCACGTTCCACGTGGCGACCTTCATGCCCGCATGAAGTAGCATGGAATCATGACGAAGAAGCCAATCGACACCAATCGGGCGCCTGCGGCCATCGGCCCGTACTGCCAGGCCATCGTCCAAGGAGGGTGGGTCTATTGTTCAGGCCAGATCGCACTCGACCCCGACCATGGCCAAATGGTTGGCGGCGGAGATATCGAGGCTGAGACACGGCAGGTGTTGCAGAACCTCGATGCCGTCCTGCAGAAAGCTGGAGCCAGTCGAGGCGATGTCGTGAAAGCCAACGTCTACCTTATGGATATGGATGAATTCTCGAAGATGAATCAAGTTTACGCGGTCTTCTTCGAGGGACTTGTTCCGCCCGCCCGCGCGACGGTCCAGGTTGCAGCCCTGCCCAAGGGTGCGCGGGTGGAAATCGACTTCATCGCCCACATCGAAGGCTAGAGCGGTCTAGCTGAAGGGGTCGCGCAGGTCGGCGGTGTCTCGGCGATCGGGGCCTACGCTCACCACGCCGATCCGGCACCCGACTTCCTGTTCGATGCGCGCGAGGTACCGCTGTGCCGCGGGGGGGAGGTCGTCGCGCGTCCGGCATGCCGTGAGATCTTCGTCCCAGCCTTCGAGGGTCTCGTAGATGGGCTGGACCTCTTCGACGCGCTCATAGGGCGGGTAGGCGATGCGCTCGCCGTCGAGCTCATACGCCACGCACACCTCCAACTTTGGAAGGACCGACAGGACGTCGAGCTTCGTAATCGCCAACTCGTTGAGGCCATTGACCGCCACGGCGTGCCGGAGTGCGACGAGATCGAGCCATCCACAGCGGCGGGGCCGCCCCGTGGTGGAGCCGTACTCGGCGCCCGCATCGCGGAGCTTCTGGCCCGTCTCGTCCTGGAGCTCGGTCGGGAACGGGCCGCCGCCGACGCGAGTCGTGTAGGCCTTCGCGATGCCGATGGCGCTGCGGATGTGCGTGGGGCCAATCCCGGCGCCCGCGCAAGCCCCGCCCGCGACTGCGTTCGAGCTCGTGACGAATGGGTAGGTGCCGTTGTCGATGTCGAGCATCGTGCCCTGTGCGCCTTCGAGGAGGATCTTCTCGTCGGCTTCTATCGATGCCCGAATGACGGCTCCGGCGTCGCCGATGTACCCTCGGAGCGCTTCACCGAGCTCGGTATACCGTGTCACGATCTCGTCGGCGCTCGGAAGTGTGCCGCCGAGATCCTCGGCCACGGGGCGCCAGCATTCGAGATTCGCGTCGAGCTTGGTGCGCAAGCGGTCGACGTCGAGCAGGTCGCCGATCCGAACCCCACGTCGCGCCACTTTGTCTTCGTAGCAGGGGCCGATGCCTCTCTTGGTCGTGCCGATCGCGCCGCCCGACTTTTTTTCCCGGAGCTCGTCGATCAATTTGTGGTGGGGTAACACGACGTGCGCGCGCTGACTCACGAGAAGCCGGCCCTCCGTCCCGACGCCGCGCTCGTTCAGGGCCTCGATCTCTTCCAGGAACACGGCCGGATCGATGACCGTGCCTTGTCCGACGATGCATCTGGTCTGCTCGTGAAGGATTCCGGACGGGATCAGATGAAGAATCTGCTTCTCGCCGCCGACTACCAGGGTGTGACCCGCGTTTGCCCCGCCGGCATATCGAACGACGAGGTCGGCGTATGGCGCGTACAGATCGCCCACCGTGCCTTTGCCCTCGTCCCCCCACTGGGCTCCTACCACCACCAATGCGCTCATGATTCGTTCCCAACCCGTGCCCAAGCGGACAACTCCTCGAAGAGCGCGTCGCTGGGCTCCGTTCTGAGCGCGCGCGCGCGGCCGTCCTGGAGGCGCGTGAGCCGCCCCTTGCTGCCTTCCTGCCAAATCAACAGATCGTAATCCCACGCCTTGGCGTACTGTTTGGCTTCGTTTTCGCTCTTGACTGCCAACACCGCCACGCGTGCGTCGCGCTTCCGCCAAGCCTCCGCCGTCTTGCGGCGTCGGGCGTAGCTGCCCCCTGCGACGACGACTCGCAGTGGCAGCTGGCCGCGGAGCGAGACCCCAGCATCGGAGAGCGCCCAAAGGACGTTGTCGACCTCGAAGGCGAAACCGGTCGCCGGTGCCGGAGCGTCGTACCGGCGGAGCAGATCGTCGTAACGACCACCCATGCCGAGTGGCTCCCCGGGCCCGGCGGCTAGAAGGGTCATGCTGACGCCGGTGTAGTAGCTGTGTCGCCGCAAGTCGCTCAGGTCGATGGCGACGCGGTCGCCCAAGCCCGCTGACTCCAGTCGTGCCACGACACGTTCGAGCTCATCGAGCGCGCGCTTCGCTGCCGCGTTGCGGAGCCGCCTCCGCGCGTCCGCGATCACGGAGCGATCACCGTAGAGGTCGCAAAGCATGATCAGTCGTTTACGCTCGGCCGCGACGACGCCCGCCTCCTTGAGGAGCTTTTCGAGGTTCGTCGCGTCCTTGGCGGCGAGCGTTTCGATGACGGCGAGCCGTGCGTCTTCGGGGACGTGGTCGAGCACCTCGGTGCCGATTTTGACTTGAGCGAGCTCGACCAGGAAGTCCTGGAGGCCCACGCCCTCGCAGGCGCGAACCGCCACCTCAATCACCTCGGCGTCCGCCTCCGGGCCCTTCACGCCAACGCATTCGATGCCGCACTGCAGAACTTGGCGCTGTTTGCGCGCGCGTCCGCGCCGGCGCCGCACGATCGTCCCCTCGTAGCAGAGGCGCCAAGGCGCGGGACGGTCCTGGAGTCGTGTGGCAACGATACGGGCGATCTGCGGCGTGACGTCCGGACGTAGGAGCGCGACTTCGCCGGAGTCGGGTTCGATGAATCGCACGAGGTCTCGCCGGTCGACGGTGCCGAGCCCGCGTTCGATCACCTCGGCGTACTCTACGGGCGGCGTCGTGACGCGCTGGTAGCCATGGCGATCGAACGTCTCCATCAGCCGCTGCCAAAGCAAGGTCCGCGTCATGGACGCAGGTGGCAGCAGGTCGCGCATTCCGCCAGGCGGGGTCATCGGCAACTCGGGAGTCGTGCTCTCGAGCCGCTTGGCACCCGGGGGGCGTCGCTTTCGCGCCGATGGGGGCATCTCAGAGCCTCAGGGTATGCACACTGCTGACGTAGTCGATGCCGCGAAGCGCGTCGAGCGCCTCCTTGCCAACGGTCGAATCGACGTTCCAGAGCGCCAGCGCTTGACCTCTCTTCTCGTCGAGCCCCACCTGCATCCGCGAGACGTTGATCCCTTGGCTGCCGAGCAGGGTGCCGACCGAGCCGATGACGCCGGGCCGGTCCTCGTTGCGCATGATGAGGATCGAGCCTTCCATGACGGCGTCAATCTCATACCCTTCGAGGCCGACGAGCCGGGGCTCTCCCTTGCGGCCGGGCGTACCGGTCGCAGTGTGGATTCCCTTCTCGCCGGTGACCGTCACGCGCACGGTGGTCGCGTATCGGTCGCTCGCCTCTTTGACCTCTGCCAGTTTAATGCCGCGCGCTTCCGCTTCGTACGGCGCACTGATGGGATTGACCGGCTCTTCCAGATGCTGTTCGAGGAAGCCGGCCAGAGCCGCACGCGCGATCGGCGTGACGCCAAGCTCACCGGCTTCGCCCGTGCAAGTCACCCTGAGCTCGCGGACGTCGACAGGATCGAGCTGACCCACGAGGCTGCCGAGCGCTCTGGCGACGTCGAGGTACGGCGTGAGCCGCTCCGCGATTTCTTGTGGAAGCGCGGGGACGTTGACCGCGTTTGTGATGATCCCTTGCTGGAGATAGCTGACGGCTTGCTCGGCGATTTCGATCGCCACGCGCTCCTGCGCCTCCGAGGTCGAAGCTCCGAGGTGCGGCGTGCACAACACGTTGTCGAGCCCGAGCAGAGGGTGATCGGGATCGATTGGCTCCTTCCCGAATACGTCGAGGGCGGCGCCCGCGATTTTTCCTTCGGTGATCGCGCGTGCCAGTGCCTGCTCGTCCACGATACCGCCGCGGGCCGCGTTGACGAGCAGGGCTCCGCTCTTCATTTTCTCGAAGGCCGCATCGTCGAACATGTTTTTCGTGTCAGGAGTGAGCGGCGCGTGAATCGTTACGAAATCGGCGCGCTTCAGTAGCTCGTCGAATTCGACGAGCTCGATGCCGAGCTCGGCGGCGCGATCGCTGCTCATCACGGGATCCACGCCGATGACCTTCATCTTCAGCCCCTGGGCGCGGTCCGCGACGATTCGACCGATGTTCCCCAAACCGATGATACCGAGAGTCTTGTAGGCGATCTCGCGGCCCTGGAACTTGCTCTTCTCCCACTTGCCGGTCCGCATCGAAGCGACGGCTTGCGGGATCTTTCTGGCCAGCGAGGCAAGCAGGGTCAGCGCATGCTCGGCGGTCGTCACCGAGTTGCCCGTCGGGGTATTCATCACGACGATGCCGCGTCGGCTTGCAGCCGGGATGTCGACGTTGTCGACGCCGATGCCCGCTCGACCGACGACCCTCAGCTTGTGCGCCTCCTCGACGACCCGCGGGGTCACTTGGGTGGCGGACCGGATGATGAGTCCGTCGTATTCTCCGATGACGCTGCAGAGCTCATCTTCACTCATGCCGGGGCGAAACTCGAGCTCCACGCCCGGGGCCTCACGCAGGACCCTGAGGCCCGCTTCGGCGAGCTTGTCAGACACGAGAACACGTACGTTGGACATCGCTACTCCTATGGAATTCCGCCCCAAAAAGCCGGGCGCAGAGCTAGCAGCCGCCTATCGGTGGGTCAAGGAGCGATGCCGAGGTTCACGCCCAGTGAATGGCGCCGAGGCTCAACAGCATGGCGGTCACCCGGTACCCCCGTTGAGGGTCGGTGTTACCCGGCTGTTCCGCCACGAATTGCGCTACTTCCTCCACGGTGTGCGGTGTCTTGCAGAGCCGGAGCGCGGCGCGCAGGTCCTCGGGAAGGGCAGCGGTTGCTATGGCCGTATCGATCCGATCGGCTTGAACGACCGGGTCCTGTCCCCGCTCTAGGATGAGTGTGCTCTCGAAGCCCGCCGCGATTCGCCGCTGCAGTCCGCGGTCGAGAATCTCCCAAGCGTCGAGGCTCAGGGGAAAGCCGCTGCTGGGCGGGTCGACCCCTTCGTAGAACGTCGCTGTGCCCGAGGCCCAGGTGAACAGGTCGAGAAGCTTCTCGCGGACCTGCTCCGCGATGTGCTGAAAGAGCTCCAGGGGTTCCACGAGTCCGAGGGCCACGAGGGTATCACCGAGCTTGCCTTCGAAGCGCGGCATCACGGCCAGCGCCATGTCGAGCTCGCTGCGGTTGATGACTCGCTTCTTGACGAGGTACTCGCCGAGTAGCTCGCCGGCGAGATTGCTCGTCACGAACGCCGGCACACCGCGCTTCGTGTACACCTCCTTGCGGACGCCACCCTGCTCGCAGAGCCAGAGGCCCGTACGGCGCGTCACCAGAGTGCGGATCAGCGCTGCTACAAAGCCGCCGTCTTCAAAGTCCATGCTTCGGTCCGCTTCCGCAGCGGACTCGATCCGTGTCGTCGTCGGCGTCATGCGTGACGCGGGAACGTGACGGTACAGATCCTTGACGGAGGACAGCGGTTGGAAGTCCCCGCCCGCGATGCTGATGTCGTCGTTGCCGTCGATCTGCCCCGTGGCGACCGACTCGACGATCTTGGCATAGGCAAGCGGCCCGACGGTGGCGCCGTTCGGCTTTCGGATCTTGTACTCGAGGGGCGTGACGTTCGTCGTGTTCGGGTGGTCGTCCGCGAGCACCACCGGGTTCGGCGGCATCGTCGACCCGGCCAACTCCCCGGCGGAGGTTCGGCGGGTGCGGTTTTCCGCTGCGATGGATCCGACGATCGCGGCCAGCTCCGCGCGCAGGACCTCTTCCGGCCGGCTCTGCCACGGTTCGAGGGCCGCCCAAAACGCGCGCGCTGTGGGAGGACGTTCCTCGATATTCATCGACAGCGCGTTGAGAATCACGGCCCCGAGCCCCTCTGGGAGCTGCGGAAGGAACTCGACGAACGGATGCACCTCCGCGTCGCGAATCGCGAGCAGTACCGCGAGCTCGCTACCACCGGCGAACAAGGGTCGCCGCATGAAGAGCTCCGCGGCGATGACACCCGTCGAAAAGAGGTCGGCACGCTGATCGACATCACCGCCCGAGACTTGCTCCGGCGCGAGGTAGCCGAGCTTGCCGTTCGCGCGGGCTACCGTGTCCGCGTCGAATGCGTTGGAGTCGGCACGCGCAATTCCGAAATCGGCGATCTTCACGTCGCCGTGGATCGAGATCAGCACGTTCGACGGGCTGATGTCCCGGTGCACGATTCCGAGCGCGGAGCCGCCGTCATCGGTCGCCGTGTGCACAGCCTCGAGGCCGCTCAAGATCTGACGCACCACGTAAACGACGAGGTCGTGTTCGAGTCTCTTGCTTTCGAGCGTAAGGCGACGGTTGAGACGCCACAGGTCGCAACCCGGAACGTACTCGAGCGTCAGATACGGTTGGCCTTCGATTTCGCCGTGGCCGAGCACGTGCACCACGTTTGGATGGGTGACGTGACCCGCGAGTCGTGCCTCCTCGGCGAACATCTCGTGTGCGTTCGACTCGTCCGCGATGTGCGGGAGCATTCGCTTCAACACGACGACGCGCGGTTCACCGACCGCGCGGGGCTCGAGCGCACGAAACACTTCCGCCATCCCCCCAACTGCAATACGGTCGACCAGAGTGTAGTCGCCCAACGGGGTATTCGGCGGTGGCGCCGATGGCGGTGACGTCGGTCTTGGCACCTCTGGATTGTAACGGTGCCAACGGAAAATAGCGATATTACGGCAACAAACTTCACAGAATTTCGGAGAATCCCATGGCTGACCCAGGTTCCCGGGCGGGCGAGCGGTACGCTACCCCACAAATCCTCGATTATGCAGCCCGCACTCACCACCCGGACGACGCCGGGCTCTCGCGCGCATTCGACGCCCCGGCGAGGCACGACATGCCGGAGATCCATCTCGGGTCCGCGGAGGGCCGCTTCCTCGAGATCTTGCTGCGCCTCACAAACGCCACGAAGGTGGTGGAGATAGGCACACTGGCCGGGTATTCGGCGCTCTGGATGGCTCGGGCGCTCCCTCCTCGGGGCCACCTGTGGACGATCGAGTCCGACCCCCGGCACGCCGAGGTCGCTACCGAGGTCGTCGCCGAAGCCGGGTTCGGCGATCGCGTCACCATCATCGGGGACAAGGCGTCTGAGGTCCTTCCAAAATTGAGCGATTCCGGGCCGTTTTGTGCGGTGTTCCTCGACGCAGACAAGGGCAGCTACGACCTGTACGGACGTTGGGCAACCGACAACCTGCGGCCCGGCGGTCTGCTGATAGGCGACAATGCCTACCTATTTGGAAGGCTTTTGGACGACACCGACGAGGCGAAGGCGATGCGTCGCTTCCATGAGGAGATGTCATCGAACTACCGATCGGTCTGCCTCCCCACGCCAGACGGCCTGGCCGTCGGCGTACGCGTCGATCCAAAGGCTTGACCATTTCGGGTTGGCCAGGGATATAGGCTTCCGCTGCGCGAACGCCGCCTGGGTGTTGCTCGTCAAAAAGTGACGAACACGGCTTGTGTGGACCCCGCGCTTCGTCTACATGGCGGCCCGTCGTTTAGAGGACTCAAGAGAAAACGCAGCATGCAGATTTTCCCCCGCGAGTTGAACAACTTGCCCCTCGCGCTGGCACTCGTGGCCGGTGGTCTCGGGGCGGGCGTGTTCGTGTTGTTTTGGGTCTACTTCACCCCCCCCAACCTCCAGGTTGGCTACACGCCGAAGCAGCCCGTCGAATACAGTCACCGTTTGCACGCCGGGGAGCTCGGCCTGGACTGTCGCTATTGCCACTCCCAAGTCGAGCGTACCCGCGAGGCGATGGTGCCGCCGACGCAGACATGCATGGGCTGCCACGCGCTGGTCCGCACCGAGTCGGCGAAGCTCGCGCCCGTGCGCGAGAGCTGGGAGACGAACGAGTCGATCGCATGGATTCGGGTTCACCAGATTCCGGACCACACGTTCTTCGATCACAGCGCTCATTTGAATGCGGGTGTTGGCTGTGCCTCGTGTCACGGCCGCGTCGACCAGATGGAGACGGTCGGGGTCGTCGAGCCGATCGCGATGCAGTGGTGCCTCGAGTGCCACCGCAACCCGGAGCCGCACATCCGACCGAAGAGTGAGATCACCAATATGAAGTGGGAAGCCGATGAGGCTTGGGTCGCACGGCGCGGCGCCGTTGCCTCCGCCCTCAATCCACCTGAGCATTGTTCGGGGTGTCACCGATGACCCGTAGAAAAGCATACGAGCTGAGCCCCGGAAAGGGTCCGTCCATGTGGCGGACACTCGAAGACAAAAACAGCAGCCCAGAAGAGCTGCAAAGGCTTGCCCAGGAAGAGCAGCCGGGCGGTTTCATCACCGACCTGCTGAGCCCGAAGGCGCTGGTGTCGCGTCGTTCGTTCGTGCAAGGCTCTTCGATCGCGGCGCTAGCCGCAGGCGTGCAGGGCTGTATACGGCGGCCCGAGAACGAGATTCTGCCGTACAGCAAAGCGCCGGAGTATTTGGTGCCAGGCATTGCCTCGCATTTTGCGACGGTCACTGCGCGCGGGCGTGATGCGCTCGGGGTCGTGGTCACCAGTCATGACGGGCGCCCGACCAAGGTCGAGGGCAACGCGCAGCACTCGCGGAGCTTTGGTGGCACCGATGTTCGCGCTCAAGCGTACGTGTGGGACCTCTATGATCCGGACCGTTCCCAGTCACCTGCGCAGCGTCGCGGCAACGCATTGGTCAACGCGACCGATGCGGACTTCGACAAGCTGCTAAAGGGCCTCATCAATAAGCACGAGAAGGACGCGGGCGCCGGCCTTCGCTTCTTGGTACCGATTTCGAACAGCCCAACCTATCGGCGCCTGCGCGACAAGGTCATCGAGCGGTTCCCCAAGGCGCGCTTCCACACCTACAGCGCTGTCGACGACGACAACGTGCGCGAGGGCGCGGTGATCGCCTTCGGCGTCCCCATCTATACGACCTACGACTTCGCCCGCGCGGGCGTGGTCGTCTCGCTCGGCTCCGATTACCTCGGTTCCGAGCCCGGTGCGGTCGCCAACGCCCGCCGTGTGGTGTATCCGCGAGGGCTCACATCTCCCGACGGAGGCATGAGCCGGCTCTATTCGGTCGAGTCCAACTTCACCGTCACCGGCGGCCTGGCCGATCATCGGTTGCGGTTGCCGCTGAGCGATATCGAGCGCTTCGCTCGACTGCTCGTGGTCGAGCTTGCGGGGCGAGGGGTCGAGGGCTTGGCGCCCTTTGCCGATCTCATGGGCAGGCTTCCGGGCGGCGTCGACGTCGACGGGATCGATCTCGCATTCCTCGGCGCCGTGGCCGACGACCTCGCGGCAAACCCCGGCGCTGCGCTGGTCGTCCCCGGATCCGGTCAGCCGGCTCGGGTTCACGCACTCGTTCACGCAATCAACTACGCACTGGGCGGGGCCGACAAGACGTTTGGCGTCGGGCCCGTCATCGACGAGAAGGACGAACCGAGCCGCAAGAGCGTTACCGAGCTTGCCGCCGAGATCGAGAGTGTCGAGTCGCTGATCATACTTGGCGGAAACCCGGTCTACGACGCGCCGGCGGACGTGAAGTTCAAGGAGCTTCTCGTTCGAAAGGGGCTCACCTCCATCCACGTTGCGAGTCATCGCAACGAGACATCGGAAAGCTGTTCGTGGCATGCGCCGCTGGCCCACGAGCTCGAAGCCTGGGGTGATCAGCAAGCGCTCAACGGGACGGTTTCGGTTCAGCAGCCCCTCATCGCGCCGTTGTACGGAGGCCGAAGCCCGATTGAGATCCTCGCGACGCTTGCCGGCGAGAAAAACATCAACGCGCACGACCTCGTTCGCGAAACGCAGGAAAAGACACTGGATGGGTCGACGCTTGCCCTCCTGATGCTCGGCTTCACGCCGGAGGGAACCAGCCAAGACGCGATCTGGCGCGGGACCCTTCACAACGGCCTCCTCTCCAAGCCGCAAAAGGGACAGGCCCGGGTACTCCCTGACCGAATCGTCGATGCGTTGGCCAGCGCCCCCGCCGGGCGAGCGACCGTCGGCAAGAACAGCTTCGAGGTAGGTTTCGAGCCGGACTCCGCGCTGTGGGATGGCGAGCACGCCAACAACCTCTGGTCGCTCGAGCTGCCGAGCCCCATGACGAAGATCGTCTGGGATAATGCCGCGCTCGTCTCACCTGCCACTGCCAGGGCGCTCGGTGTAAAGAACGGTCAGATGCTTCGTCTCACGAAGGGCGAGGCCAGCGTCGAGGTTCCAGCTTGGATCGTTCCCGGGCACGCGGATTTCTGTGTGACGCTGACACTTGGCTGGGGACGCACGGCGGCGGGCCGCTACGGCAATGGCAAGGGCTTCGATGTGAATCCTTTGCGCTCCTCCGACGGAATGGATTTCACCGATGGCGTGACTGTCGAGCCGCTTCGCGAGGTCTACACGCTGGTTCAGACTCAAACGCACGACCGCATGGAAGGCCGGCCCATCGCCATCGATGCGACCCTCGACGAGTACAAGAAGGAGCCCGACTTCGCTTCGTACCGAGCGGTCGACCCGGTGAGCACGCCTCCCTTGTGGAAGCAGCAGGACTACAGCGAGGGCCACAAATGGGGCATGGCGATCGACCTCAATGGATGTACCGGGTGCAATGCCTGCGTCATCGCCTGCCAGGCCGAGAACAACATTCCGTCGGTTGGTAAGTTCGAGGTCGAGCGGGGCCGCGAAATGCACTGGCTCCGCATCGACCGTTACTTCGTTGGCGACGACGAGGGCGATCCCGAGGTCGCGCTACAGCCGGTGACGTGCCAGCAGTGCGAAGAAGCACCCTGCGAGAACGTTTGCCCGGTCAATGCGACGACCCACACGCCCGAGGGCCTGAACGACATGGCCTACAACCGCTGTGTGGGCACTCGTTACTGCGCGAACAACTGTCCTTACAAGGTCCGTCGGTTCAACTACCTCGACTGGCACGGCCACTTGGACGACGAGTTCGGCTGGTTCGAGGACTTCCCAGAGTCACGCAAGCTCCAGTTCAACCCCAACGTCACGGTTCGCATGCGCGGTGTGATGGAGAAGTGTACATACTGCGTGCAGCGCATCGAGGAAGGGAAGATGGCAGCCAAGCTTGCAGGTCGCCCGCTCAAGGACGGAGACATCAAGAGCGCGTGTCAGCAGGCTTGCCCGACTCAAACGATTGCGTTTGGCGACCTCAACGACCCCACGAGCCAAGTGGCCAGGTGGTCGA
>CBDURI010000052.1:0-12839 GCA_965369435.1 uncultured bacterium | reverse complement strand
TCGCCACGGCGCTACACGGCGACTTCAAGGCCCCCGAAGGCGCCGACATGGACCTACTCAAAGGCGCCATGCCTTTCGTAGGCTTCGCCAAGCCCGCACACGCAGCGTCCGTCATCGCCTTCCTAGCCTCCGACGACGCCCGCTACATCAACGGCACAGAAATCCGAGCCGACGGCGGCGCCCTCTCCTAGGGGACACGCGGCGCTAGTTCTTGTGCTTCGCTAGCTCCTGGACGCGCGCAAGAACGGCTTGGTCGACCTTGTGAAGAGCGCCCGCGTCGTGAGGTGGGTCTGGATCGTATTCGATCATGAGCTGTAGCGCCTTCGCGGTCGTTGCGTCGGAGAGAAGCTCTGCGAGTTGCAGCGCCATGTCGATCCCACTCGACACGCCTGCGGCGGTAAGGATCTTGCCCTCTCGTACCACCCGCTCATCAGAGGGCTTGGCGCCGTACTTTGCGAGCAACGGACGCGCGGAGAAGTGGGTCGTCGCGCGGAGTCCGTCCAGCAGTCCAGCCGCCCCCAGCAGTAGCGATCCGGTGCACACCGACGTCGTGAACCTGCTGGTCTCGTGCGCTGTGCGGATCCAATCCAGAATTGCGTTGTCGTGGACCAACGCGCGGGTGCCTATCCCGCCAGGAATCACGACGACGTCCGGATCCGGTACTTCCCCGAACGGGTAGTCGACCGCGAGGCCTAGAAAGCCATTGTCCGTCCGCACCTCTCCCTTGCGGTGCCCCACGAAAAAGACCGCAGCGTCCGGCAGCCGCTGGAGCACCTCATAGGGCCCAACCGCATCCAACGCCGTAACCCCCTCAAAAAGAGCAACCGCAATCCTCATGGGGACATGCTCTCCTAGTCTAGGTGGCCGCGGACGAAGGGGAGGTAGGTTGGGTGCCAGACGTGTGCTCGGACGAAAGCTTCGATGTCGTCGGGGATGTTTTCTCGGCGGGCTACGCCGTCTTCGATGGCCTGCTGCACCACTCGGGTGGCCACGCGGACGGAGGTTTCCTGGAGGTCGGACACCGGCGGGTAGATCAGGCCGCCTTCGACGTACTTCTCGATGGTGTAGTCGGCGAGCGCCTGGGAGGCCTCGAGGACCATGCTGTCTGTGATCGCCTTCGCGTCGCTCAGGATCGCGCCGAAGCCGAGCCCTGGGAAGATGAACGCGTTGTTGCCCTGCCCGATGGGGTGCGTCACGCCGCCCATCTGCACCGGATCGAATGGGCTGCCGGTTGCCACGATCGCTTGGCCTTCGGTCCACCGAAAGATGTCGATCGGCGTTGCCTCGGCAGAGTCGGTCGGATTCGACAGCGGGAAGATGATCGGCCACTTATGGTTGTCCGCCATCGCGCGGACCACTTCTTCGTCGAAGGCGCCCGGCCGGCCCGATAGGCCCAGGAGCACCGTAGCCTTCGCGTTGCGAATGGTCTCGACCAGATCGGGTGCCTCACCCGCGAACTCCCAGCCTCGGATGGCGGCGCGCTCCTGCGCGAAGCCCTGCTTGTACTCTTCCATATCGCGGTCCGCGAGCAGCAGGCCCTTCGAATCCAGCACGAACACGCGTTCCGCTGCTTGCTCTTGGCTCAGGCCAGCGCGGACCAAACCCTCGCGAATCGCCCAAGCCACGCCCACGCCACCCGCCCCGGCTCCGTGAATGACGAAGACCTCGTCCTTCAGGCTTTCGTCACGAAGATGACAAGCCGCGAGAATACCCGCCAAGGCGACCGCGCCCGTGCCCTGAATGTCGTCGTTGAAGGATGGCCCTCGGTTCCGGTATCGATCGAGAACCGTGAAGGCGGCGGTCTTCGAAAGATCCTCCCATTGAATCACGGCATCGGGCCAACGAGACCAAACCGCGTCGACAAACTGGTCGAGGAACTTGTAGTAGTCGTCACCCTGGAGCCGCTTCTGGCGAACCCCGAGGTAGTTGGGGTCGTTGATCAGATCCATGCGGTCCGTGCCCACGTCGAGCGCGACGGGCATCGTGTGGAACGGGCTCACGCCCCCCCCGACGGTATAGAGCGCCATCTTCCCGATGGGAATCGCGAGGCCACCGTACCCTTGGTCGCCGATGCCGAGGATCGCCGAGGAGTCGGTCGCGACAATCATGCGAACGTCGTCCATGGGGTAGCACTCGAGCGTTTGATCCGCGCGGTCGATGTTGAGCGGAGAGAATGAGAGCCCCCGCGGGTTCTGGTAGAGCGCGCTGAACTGTTGCACTGCCGCGCCGACCGTCGGCGTGTAAACGATCGGCAACATCTCGTCGAGGTGCTTCTCGAGCAAGGCGTAGAACAAAATCTCTTGCCGTTCCTGAAGGCTCCGCAGGTATTGATACTTGTCGATGTCGGTCGGCGCCTGGACGAATCCCTCATAGACGCGGTCGATCTGCTGCTCGAGCGTATTGTACTGGGGAGGAAGAAGGCCCCCTAGCCGAAGTGCGACACGCTCTTCGTGGCTGAACGCCGTGCCCTTGTTGGAGAGCACGAGTCGCAGCAGGGTGATGCCGTCCTGGTAGACCTCCATGTACTGGCGTCCATGTTCATCTTCCTTGAGGTCAAACAACCGGCTAACGCGTTTGCGGGGCATGGCGTTCCTTTCCTTAGGCGCCTTCGATGGCGGCCACGACTGCGCCTGCCATCTCCGTCGTGCCGAGCGATCGCTGTCCGCCGCTCAGGTCTGCAGTTCGAAGTCCACTGTCGAGGACCTTCTGGACGGCGCTTTCAATTGTCTTCGCGTCATCGTCGAGGTCGAGGCTGTGCCGAAGTAGCATCGCGGCACTCAGAATCGTACCCAGCGGGTTCGCGACCCCTTTGCCTGCGATGTCCGGGGCGGAGCCGTGGATGGGCTCGTACACACCAAGTGTGCCTTCACCGAGCGACGCGCTTGGAAGCAGCCCGAGCGACCCGGTCAACACCGCACCTTCGTCCGAGAGGATGTCGCCAAACATGTTGCCACTGACGATGACGTCGAACGATGACGGGTCGGTGACGAGGCGCATGGCGGCCGAATCGACGAGCTGATGATCGAGCTGGATGTCCGAGTTCTCTTTGCCGACCTCGGTCGCGACCTCGCGCCACACTTGCATCGTGGCCAGGACGTTCGCCTTGTCGATGGAGGTGACGTGTCCGCCTCGCTTCCGCGCCACTTCGAAGGCTAGCTCGACGATGCGGCGAATCTCGCTCTCGTCGTACACCATCGTATCGAAGCCGGTGCGAAGGCCGTTCTTGATCTCTTTGCCCTTGGGCTGACCGAAGTAGATGCCGCCCGTGAGCTCGCGGATGAACACCAAATCTACGCCGCGCAGGCGTTCGGGCCGGAGGGGGGAGGCCGCTTCGAGGCCAGGAAAGAGCTTCACCGGGCGAACATTCGCGAACAGCTTCAGGGCCTTTCGCATTCCGAGAAGCCCCTGCTCCGGGCGAACCTTGGCGTTGGGGTCGTCCCACTTCGGACCGCCAACCGCACCGAGTAAGACGGCATCCGCACTGCGGCAGCCCACGATGGTGTCGTCCGGAAGTGGAACACCCGTCTCGTCGATGGCAATGCCGCCGATGAGGTGTGTCGAGAACGTGAACGTGTGATTGGACTTGCTTGCGATCGTCTCGAGCACTTGGCGAGTCGCGTCGACGATTTCGGGACCGATTCCGTCACCAGGGAGAAGTGTAATCTTGGCTTTCATCTATCGTTACCTGTGCGGCCGGCCATGATGCACGGCACACGTCATGAGGGCAATGGCTAAGTAGCCCGTTCCAGTGTGAGCCCGTACTCGATGCTGTCGATCAGCGCCTGAAGTGAGGCTTCGATGATGTTGCTCGATGCTCCCACGGTGCTCCACGTGTCGTGGGCCGACTGGCTGTCGATGAGCACTCTGGTCGTCGCATCGGTCCCCTTGCGGCCGTCGAGAATGCGAACCTTGTAGTCGCTGAGATGCATCTCTGCGACCTCGGGAAAGAAGGGGAGGAGCGCCTTTCGGAGCGCTGAGTCGAGTGCACTCACCGGGCCGTTGCCTTCGCCCGCGGTGTGCACGACCTCGTCCCCGATTTGGACCTTTACCGTAGCCTCGGCAAGCATGCCGCCGCCACGCCGTCGTCCCACGCCTGCTTGGAAGTCCAACACCTCGAAAGGTGGTTTGTAGTCGGCTTGGTGACGAGCCATGAGCAGCGCGACCGACGCCTCGGCTGCTTCGTACGCGAAACCCTTGGACTCGAGCTCCTTGATCTTCTCGAGCACGCGGCCGCCGTGGTCCGAGCTGACCTCGAGCCCAAGCTCTTCCGCCTTGCTCTGGACGTTGCCGCGTCCGGAAAGCTCACTCACCACCACTCGCGACTCGTTCCCGACGAGAGTCGGCTGGATGTGCTCGTAGGATTCCGGATGACGGCGAATCGCCGACACGTGAATGCCGCCTTTGTGGGCGAAGGCACTGCGCCCGACGTAGGCCGCATGATCGTTGGGACTCAGGTTTGCGATCTCGGCAACGAAGTGTGAGAGGTCATAGAGTTGTTCGAGTTTGCCTTGAGGCAGACACTGCAATCCCAGTTTGAGCTCGACGTCCGGAATGATCGCACAGAGGTTGGCGTTTCCGCAGCGCTCCCCGTATCCGTTGATCGTTCCCTGGACGTGGCGGACCCCCGCGCGCACGGCGGCGACGGAGTTGGCAACCCCGCATTCACCGTCGTTGTGGGCGTGGATGCCGATCACCGCGTCAGGAAGGGCCTCTCGGACGGCTTTCACCATCTCCTCGACCTCCCAGGGCATCGAGCCGCCGTTGGTGTCGCAAAGAGCGAGCCGCTCGGCGCCACCGCGCGTAGCGGCTCGCAGCGTGTCGAGCGCGTACTGCGCGTCGGCCTTGTATCCGTCGAAGAAATGCTCCGCGTCGTAGATCACCCGCCGGTCGTTCTGCCGGAGAAAGGCCACGCTCTCCTCGACCATGCGGAGGTTCTCTTCGAGGCTCGTGCGAAGCACTTCCGTAACGTGCATGTTCCAGGCCTTGCCGAAGATCGTGCACACCGGGGTCTCGGCGGCGAGCAAGGCTTGAAGCTGCTTGTCGTCCTCTGCCCGAAGCTGCGCGCGACACGTCGAACCGAACGCGGCCACGATGACGTTCTTCCAATCGACATCCTTTGCCCGCTCGAAGAACTCGACGTCCTTGGGGTTCGACCCCGGCCATCCGCCCTCGATGAAGGTGACACCCAGCGAATCCAGGTGCTCCGCGATCCGCAGTTTGTCCTCGCAGGACAGACTCATCCCTTCCATCTGCGTGCCATCACGCAGAGTCGTGTCGTAGATCTCTACTACCTGGCCGGAGCCGTTATGTTCGCTGCTGCTCATAGCTGGTGATCTGCTCGTCGAACGAGAGGAGGTATCCAAGCTGATCGACGCCATCGAGGAGACAGTGCTTGGAGAAGGCGTCGATAGGGAAGGTTGCTTCGAGCCCGTCGATGCCCGTCACGGACTGGGTCGGAAGATCGATCGTGATCTTGGTCGAACGGTCCAGTTGCACCGCTTCCATGAGCGCCTTGTACACTTCGACGTTGACCTCGACGGGCAGCAGACCGTTCTTCAGCGAGTTGCTCCGGAAGATGTCTGCGAAGCCGGTGGAGATGATCGCGCGGAAGCCCCAACCGACCAACGCCCAAGGTGCGTGCTCGCGCGAGGAGCCACTGCCGAAGTTGTTGCCGGCGATGAGGATCTGCGCACCCTGCGAGGCCGCCTCGTTGAGCACGAACTCGGGGTTGTCCGAGCCATCCTCGAGGTAGCGCCAGTCGCAAAACAGGCTGTCGCCGAGACCGTGCTTGTCGGTCACCTTGAGAAAACGCGCTGGGATGATCTGATCTGTGTCCACGTTCTCGGCAGGGAGTGGGACTGCATGCGATGTCAGTGTGGTGAATTTGGCCATGACTCTGTCTTTCAAGAAAGGAGCAAGCTCCGCGGGTCGGTGACTTCGCCGGTGATAGCTGCTGCGGCTGCGGTGAGTGGAGACGCGAGGAAAGTGCGGCCGCCCTTGCCCTGTCGTCCCTCGAAGTTGCGGTTGGAGGTGCTGACGGCGTATTGGCCGGGCTCGAGATTGTCACCGTTCATCGCGATGCACATCGAACAACCGGGCTCACGCCACTCGGCGCCCGCCTCTTTGAAGATCTGATCGAGCCCTTCGGCCTCGGCCTGCTTCTTGATGTCGTGCGAGCCCGGAACCACCAGAGTGCGCACACCTTCCGCGACCTTGCGGCCGCTGAACACACCGGCCGCCATGCGTAGGTCACCGATGCGCGAGTTGGTGCACGAGCCGATGAAGACCACATCGATCTTCTGGCCGAGCAGTGGCTGCCCCGGCTCGAGGCCCATGTAGCCCATCGCTTTTTCGAATGCGGCTCTCTGTGAGGCGTTGTCGAACGAGTCTGCGGTTGGCATGGGCTCACCGATCTGCATGCCCATGCCCGGGTTCGTGCCGTAGGTGATCATCGGCTCGAGCTTGTTGGCGTCGATGAGGACGGTCTTGTCGAAGGTCGCGCCTTCGTCCGTTCGGAGCTGACTCCAACGCTCCACCGCAGCGTCCCAATCGGCGCCCTGCGGCACGCGGTCGCGCCCCTTCAAGTACTCGAAGGTCGTCTCGTCGGGGGCGATCATGCCCGCTCGTGCGCCTGCTTCGATGCTCATGTTGCAGACCGTCATTCGGCCTTCCATGTCGAGGTTGCGGATGGCCGACCCGGTGAACTCGATCACGTACCCGGTTCCGCCGCCCGTTCCGATCTCCGCGCACAGTGCCAGGATGATGTCCTTGGCAGTCACGCCTGGCATCAGCTGGCCGTCGACGCGCACTTCGAGGGTCTTGGCCTTGCGCTGCAGGAGACACTGCGTGGCCAAGACGTGCTCGACCTCGCTTGTCCCGATGCCAAACGCCAGCGCGCCAAAGGCGCCATGGGTCGACGTGTGACTGTCACCGCAGACGATTGTCTTGCCTGGCTGTGTGAACCCACGCTCCGGCCCGATCACGTGTACGATCCCGTTGCGACTGTCGCCAAGAGCGAAGAGCTCCACTCCGAACTCCTTGCAGTTGCTCTCCAACTGACCGAGTTGCGCCTTTGCCTGGTCGTCGATGACCCACAGCGCCTTCGGTAGCGTTGGCGTCGAATGGTCCATCGTCGCGATGGTCTTGTCCGGGCGACGAACCTTTAGGCCGCGCTCGCGCAGACCGGTGAACGCCTGGGGGGACGTCACCTCGTGAATGAGTTGCAGGTCGATGTAGAGGACCGCGGGCCGATCCGGCTCCTCAACGACGACGTGATCGTCCCAAACCTTCTCAAATAGTGTTCTTGGTTCCATGATGTTGGTTACGCAGCGCTTCCTGCTGCCGCGCTAGCGGCTTGCGTCCCTTCTCTGATCGCGAGGATGCGGTTGATAGCCGCGATGTAGGCCTTGGCGCTCGCGACGATGACGTCCGTGTGTGCGCCGTGACCGTGGAACACCCGTGCGCGCGAGTGCTCGTATTGTGGATTGATCTTGCCGGGCGGCGCCTCGTCGTCGTCGGTCGACACGCGCACGCTCACCTCTCCCAGCGCGTCGATGCCTTCAGTCACCGATTGAACGGTGTACTCGAGTAGCGAGCAGGGGACGTGAACGAGGCTTTGGATAGCTTTGTACGCCGCGTCCACCGGACCGGTTCCGACTTCCGCCGCTGTCTGTGTTTGACCGTCGGGCCCGGTGAGCTTCACGGTGGCCGTGGGCATGCCTGTCCCGCACCCCACCTGGATGGCGTCGAGCCTCCAGAACTCCTTCGGCTGATAGAGCTCGTCACTCAACAGGGCCAACAAGTCCGCATCGGTGATGTGCTTCTTCTTGTCGGCGAGCTTCTTGAAGCGCGCGAACGCCTTGTCGAGCCCATCACCGGACACGGAGTAACCGAGCTCGGTCAAGCGGTTCGCAAACGCGTGCCGCCCAGAGTGTTTCCCGAGGATGAGCTGCGTCGTACCCGCGCCCACCGTCTCGGGGCGCATGATCTCGTAGGTCTCCTCATGCTTGAGCATCCCGTCCTGGTGAATGCCAGCCTCGTGCGCAAACGCATTCGCGCCCACGATCGCCTTGTTCGGCTGTACGACCATGCCGGTCACCTTGCTCACCAACCGGCTAGCGCGCGTGAGCTGTGTGGTGTCGACCTGCGTGCCGATGCCAAAGAGGTCGCGCCGCACATGCAGCGCCATGACGACCTCTTCGAGCGAGGCATTGCCGGCTCGCTCGCCAATGCCGTTGACCGCCACTTCGACCTGGCGGGCGCCGTTGACCACCGCCGAGAGGCTATTGGCCACTGCCATCCCGAGGTCGTCGTGGCAATGAACGCTGATGACCGCGCTATCGATGCCAGGCACGTTCTGCCGGAGCATCGCAATGCGCTCACCAAACTCCATAGGGATCGTGTAGCCGACCGTGTCCGGGATGTTCAACGTACTGGCTCCCGCCTCGATGGCGGCCTGAAGGGCTTCGTACAGGAACTCCATCTCGGTTCGGCCGGCGTCCTCTGGGCTGAACTCGACGTCGTCGCAAAAGCTTCGCGCGTACGAGACCATCTCGGTGATCTTCGCGAGCACCTCGGCCTTGCTCATCCGTAGCTTGTGCTCGCGATGGATCGGCGACGTTGCGATGAACGTGTGGATCCGGCCGCACTTCGCCGGTGCCACAGCCTCCGCAGCCTTGTCGATGTCGGACTTGTGTGCCCTCGCCAAGCTGCAGATCGTCGGCGGCTCCGGGGCGGGCCGGCCCTCGACGTTCGTCACGCCCACCGCTTCGGCGATGGTTTTCACGGCTCGCAAGTCATCGGGAGAAGCGGCCGCGAAGCCAGCCTCGATCACATCCACGCCGAGTCGCGATAGGGTCTTCGCCACCTCTAGCTTTTCCGACGAGGTCATCGTCGCGCCAGGTGATTGCTCTCCATCTCGGAGGGTTGTATCGAAGATCCGTACGTGATCGGGTTGCATGATTCATTCTCCCGACGCCGCGACAGACGGCGCCTATCTATTCTCCCTGTTTGATTTCTACTGGGTCGACGAAAGGCATCATCGACCGAAGGCTTGCGCCCACCTGCTCGAGCGTTTGGTCCTGCTCTGCACGCCGGATCGCGTTGAACTCGGGTCGGCCGTTCTTGTTCTCTTCGATCCAGCGCTTGGCGAACGTGCCGTCCTGGATCTCGGCGAGGATTTGCTTCATCGCCTTCTTGCTCTCTGCGCCGATGACGCGTGGGCCGCTCACGTAGTCGCCCCACTCGGCAGTGTTGGATACCGAGTAGCGCATGTAGTTGAGTCCGCCGCGGTACATCAGGTCGACGATGAGCTTGAGCTCATGGAGGCACTCGAAGTAAGCGAGCTCCGGCTGGTAGCCGGCCTCGACCAAGGTCTCGAAGCCGGCCTTCACCAGCTCCGATGCGCCGCCGCACAAAACGGCCTGCTCACCAAAGAGGTCGGTTTCCGTCTCCTCCGTGAAGGTCGTCGTCAACACGCCGGCGCGCGCGCAACCGATCCCAGCTGCGTACGACATCGCCAGCGCATCCGCCTGGCCCGTCGCGTCCTGATGAACGGCAAGGAGCGCCGGAACGCCGCCCCCCTCCTGGTAGGTCTCGCGGACTCGGTGGCCGGGGCTCTTCGGCGCGACCATCGTGACGTCGATATCCTTCGGCGGCTCGATGGTGTCGTATCGAATGTTGAAGCCGTGCGCGAACATCAGCATGTTACCTGCCTCGAGGTTTGGGGCGATGTGCTCTTCGTAGATCGCTGGCTGCGACGTGTCGGGCGCCAGCATCATGATCACGTCGGCTTCCTTCGCCGCATCGCTCACCGACCGCACCACGAGACCGGCCGCTTCGGCCTTCGCCTTGCTCTTGCTGCCGTCCTGCAAAGCGACGCGCACGTCCACGCCGCTCTCCTTCAAGTTGAGCGAGTGCGCGTGGCCCTGTGAACCGTAGCCGACGATCGCCACCTTCTTGCCTCGAATCAACGAAAGGTCAGCGTCTTTTTCATAACGAATCTGAGTCATGTGTCTCTCTACTTCTCTACAAGGGGTTAGGCCGCGGAGTGGCGGGAGGCGGGCACAGTGGGGTGGGCGAGATCGTGCTTTTCGACACCGCGTGTCATCGCGACGGTGCCGGTTTGCACCAGCTCGAGAATGCCAAAGGGTCTGAGAACCGAGACGAGGCCTTCGACCTTGTCTTGCGGCCCCGTGATTTCGATCGTTATCCGGTCGGGCGACATGTCGATCGCGCGGGCGCGAAAAACATCGCAAATCTTCAAGACTTCCTCGCGCTGCTCGCTGTTGCAGTTCACCTTGATCAACGCGAGCACGCGACTGATCGACTGCTTGTTGGTGAGGTCGTCGACCCAGAGCACGTTGACCATCTTGTAGAGGTTCGCCTCGATACGCTTGGCTTTGTCCTCATCTGCGTCGCAGACGATAGTCATTCGCGACACGCCAGCTTCGTGGGTGGCGCCGACGTTGAGCGAGTCGATGTTGAAACTGCGGCGGCGGAACAACGAGGCGACTCGGTTCAACACGCCGGGCTTGTCTTCGACGAAAACGGCGAAGGTTCTTTTGACGGACTGGGACATCATTCGTCCTCCCCTGTCTCGAAGATCGGGTTGTGATCGTGATCGCCGACCTCGTGTGGACGTTCGATCATGTCGTCGAGGTCGGCTCCGGCCGGAACCATTGGATACACGGAGTCTTCTTGTTCGACGCGGAAATCGATGACCACGGTGCCCTCGGTGGCCTCGGCCGTTCGAACCGCTGCTTCGACCTCGGAGCGCTTCTTCACGCGAATGCCCGTCAACGCATGCGCGTCGGCGATCTTCACGAAATCCGGGCTGAGCATCGGCGTCGCGACGTAGCGGCCGCCATAGAAGAACTCCTGCCACTGACGCACCATGCCGAGGAAGCCATTGTTGATGATGGCGACGTTGACTTTGATGCCTTCCTGCGCGCAGGTGGAGAGCTCGGCCTGCGTCATCTGGAAGCCGCCATCCCCGCAGATGACCCACACGGAGTCATCAGGCTTGGCGAACTTGGCGCCGATCGCAGCCGGCAAAGCAAAGCCCATCGTGCCAAGGCCGCCCGAAGTGATCAGTTTCCGGGGGTAGTCGTGCTTGTAGTACTGCGCCTCCCACATCTGGTGCTGACCGACGTCGGTGACGACGAGTGCTTTGCCTTCGGTGAAACGATACAGGTCGTGGATGACGTGGGCGGCATAGAGCTTGCCGAGGTCGGGCAGGTTCTTGATGTCCCTCACGGACGATCCGCCTTGGATCTCTTCGATGTAGGCCAACCACTCCGAGCGGTCGCACTCCTCGACCTGCGGGAGCAGCTCCTTCAAGACCTCCCGCGCGTCGCCGACGATCGGCACATCGACGTGGACGTTCTTGTTGATCTCCGCCGGGTCGAGCTCGATGTGGATCTTCTTCGCGTTCTGGGCGTAGGTCTTGAGGTTACCCGTCACGCGGTCGTCGAACCGCATGCCGACGGCGATGATCAAATCAGCCTCTTGAATCGCCTTGTTGACCCAGGTCTCCCCGTGCATGCCCATCATGCCGAGGTTTCGGGGGTGGCTGGCCGGGAACCCGCCGAGGCCGAGCAGGGTGCAGGCCACCGGAATGTTTGTCTTTTCGATGAACTCGATCAGAGTTTGCGTGGCCTCCGCCTTCACGACGCCCTGTCCTGAAAAGAGGATCGGCCGCTTGGCGTTCTTGATCAGCTCTACGGCGCCCTCGAGCTGCTCGGCGAGCGGCGCGTAGTCGGGACGGTAGCCGGGAAGCACGATCTCGTCCTCGTTCCACTCGAATACGCAGCTCTGCTGTTGCGCATCCTTGGTGATGTCGACGACGACCGGCCCGGGTCGACCGGAGCGGGCGATGTAGAACGCCTCGCGGATAGTCGGTGCGATTTGCTCTGGTTTCGTCACCAGATAGTTGTGCTTGGTGACCGGAATGGTGCAGCCCGTGATGTCGGTCTCCTGGAACGCATCACTGCCGATGAGCTGCGAGGGGACCTGCCCGGTGATGCAAACCATAGGGACCGAGTCGAGCATGGCGGTCGCGATGCCGGTTACGAGGTTGGTTGCGCCGGGGCCCGAAGTCGCAATACAAACGCCGACTTCCCCCGATGCGCGCGCGTAGCCGTCGGCCATGTGGGAGGCGCCTTGCTCGTGGCGCGTCAGCACGTGGTGGATGGGGTATTCGATCATCGCGTCGTAGGCAGGCATGATCGCGCCGCCCGGATAGCCGAAGCAGACCTCGACCCCCTCGCGTACGAGCGCTTCCCAGATGATTTGGGCTCCGGAAAGCGATTCGCCGAGGCGATTCTCGAGCTTGGGATGGGCGGGTGTCACGAGGTTCTCCTTACTTCCTGGCTGGCTCCAACTAGTGGATTCCAGGCGGCATTCAAGCAGCGCCTATCCAACAGAAAAGGCACCGAGTCGACCGCCGACGGGGTGCCTGGTTCGGGGGCAAATTCCGGCATGCCGGACGCTTGCCGGTCGGTTGAAGTTTTACGCTGTGGATGTCTTTTCATTGGCTTCGGTCAAACTAAAAAAGGCCCCCGCATGCTCGATGCGGAGGCCAGAAACTGAGTGGGTTGGGTGTGAGTGGTTCTGGTCCCCGCCTATGCCTGCGCAACTAGCAGGAGGCTAATAATGAGGCCGACTACAACTACAACTCCGCCGATCAGACTCGCACGATGCGTGTCCACTGGGGCAGCCATAGCAGTCGGGTACCGGGCCATCACCCGCTCATTCTGCTACCGAGGCCCCCCAGGGTCAAGGGGGACGCGACGTCGTGGCGATCTTTGCGTCAGAAGAGCTCTAGTTTCACGTAGTTG
>CBDURI010000051.1:0-12896 GCA_965369435.1 uncultured bacterium | reverse complement strand
GCGGCGGCGGAGGATTTTGAAGGTGATCCCCTGCGTCTCGCCCTCGCGACTTTCCACCTCCACGAACTCGGACAAGTCGTTGGGGAAATAGGTGTCCCCTTCCACGTCCTCATCGATCGTCGTTAGATGAAGCTCGGTGGCGATGGGTAGTGCCTCTTCGTACAAGCTTGCGCCGCCGATGATGAAGGGGCAGTCGTCGGTCGTTCTTGCGAGGGCGATCGCTTCGTCGACGCTGCTTGCCGTTTCACAGCCGGCGAAACGGGTGCCCGTTTGCCGGGTGACCACGATGTTGCGGCGTTTCGGAAGTGGGCGGCCGATCGAGTCGTGGGTCTTGCGCCCCATGATGATGGCGTGGCCCAGGGTGGTTTGCTTGAAGTGCTCGAGGTCTTCGGGGACGTGCCAGGGGAGTGCGCCGGCCCTGCCGATCACGCCGTTGCGGGCCACCGCCACGATCAACGCAAGCGGGG
This sequence comes from uncultured bacterium, assembly GCA_965369435.1. Lineage (GTDB taxonomy): Bacteria > Myxococcota_A > Polyangia > Polyangiales > Houyiibacteriaceae > SG8-38. The sequence goes on along the minus strand of CBDURI010000051.1, from coordinate 12,429 downwards.
CCGGAGATGGCTGAGGGTTGGTCACACGGCCACCGGGGCTTTGATGCGCGGATATGGGAGGTAGTCTTTGAGTTGGAAGTGCTCGTGCCGGAAGTCGAAGAGGTTGTCGACCGACGGGTCGATGAACATGGTTGGGAGTGGGCGGGGCTGACGCGAAAGTTGTAGGCGCGCTTGGTCGACGTGGTTGCTGTAGAGGTGCACGTCACCGAACGTGTGAACGAAGTCGCCCGGTTCCAGGCCGGACACGGAGGCGATCATCAAGGTCAGTAGCGCGTAGCTCGCGATGTTGAAAGGGACTCCCAAAAAGACGTCGGCACTGCGCTGGTACAACTGACAGCTCAGGCGACCCTCACTGACATAAAACTGAAACAAGGTGTGGCAAGGGGGCAGGGCGACGCGTTCGGCCTCTGAAGGGTTCCACCCCGAGATGATCAGCCGGCGGCTCTGGGGGTTGTCGCGGATTTCATCCAGGACCCGCGTGAGCTGGTCGAAACCGTCGCGCTCGTACGACCCGTCCTCGCGTTCGGTTGCGCCGAAGTTGCGCCACTGATGCCCGTACACCGGACCGAGGTCGCCTTCGTTTCGCCCGAAGCGCGCTGTCTGTTCGCTAGTGGCCCATTCGTCCCAAATCGAGACGCCCACTTCTTGAAGATGGCTGACGTGGGTTTGCCCGCGCACGAACCAGAGCAACTCGTGGATGATCGACTTGAGATGCACCTTCTTGGTGGTGAGAAGGGGAAAGCCCTCACGAAGATCGGCACGCATTTGATAGCCGAAGAGGCTTCGCGTGCCGGTGCCGGTCCTGTCTTCACGCGCGACGCCTTCGTCCAGCACCTTCCGCAGGAGATCGAGATATGCGCGCATCGCCTTACTCTTCGATCACCTCGACGGGCTCGCGAGGCTCGTCGCGCCGGATCGAGTAGCGCACCAGCGCCCGAAGGATGTCGTTGCGTTCGAGGTCGCCAACCAATCGCTTGATGTCCTCGTAGATCGACGGGTCGGTCAGCAGTGCGCCGATAGTACCCTTGCCCTCGCGTGCCTCTTTGGTGAGGAAGGCGATGTCGTCGCTGGCGTTCTGCAGGTTGTCCATGAACGAATCGCCCAGTTGGCCGTAGATCAGCTGATTGACGGCGCCGTCACCCTCGCGGACGTCGGTCAGGATGGTATTGAGTTGGGCAAAGGTGTCGCGGATGTTCCGAATCGCCTCGGTGCCTTCGGTCCCGTAGATCAATGCGTGTACCGTGCCTTCGTTCGTCTGGATGTCCTCGGTGATTTGATTGAGGTTCTTTCCGAGCGCCGCCACTTGCTTGCCAGCGGCGCGCAGCTCTTTTACAGCACCCTTCACGTCGCGCCCAAGCTCGGCGTCGTGCATCAGGCGCCCGATGGTCCCGTCCCCGCTTGCGATCATGCCAGTCGCTTTGGCTAGATTCCGCGCGGTTTCCTTGAGGTCTTCCGAAAACTCTTGGTCGGCGAAGGGGTCGGTGGCGAGCCGTAGGTTGTGCGCCGTCCCCTCGGCCTCGATCAAGGTGCGCTCGGCCAAGGCCATGATGCCGCCACCGACCGAGGCCGGGATGGGCTCGTCCGGATCCCATTCGGGGTACTCATCGGAACCGACCCCGATCTCGATGAGGCGGTCTCCGAGGAGGCCTTTGCTCCCGATCGCGGCAAAGCTCGGTTTCGGATCCACGTCGTCGACGTCAATGCCCAGCTCACCGCGAATCAAATGGGTGGCATCGTCGATGACGCGGAAGTAGACCTCGATTCGACCGGACTCGCCGATGACGACCTCGCTGACCGAGCCGACGTTCACGCCGGCCACCCGAACGGTGTTGCCCTTCTGCAAACCGCCGACATCTTCGAAGACCGCGTAGTAGGTCGTCTTCGAGGCGAAGATGTTTTCCTGAGCGCCGATCGCAAAGGCGATGCTCGTGCCGATCACCAGGGCGACCACTACAAAAATGCCAACGCGAAGGCGAGTACCGGCGGTCGTCTTCATCTGTTGCCCAGCCCCCTACCCAGCACTCCTTAGCAGAGTTTCGGTGTCCTCGTCGACCGGAGCGTTGCCTTCGAGGAAGTCACGGACTTGCGGGTTGTCCGCGGTCCGGAGCTCGTCCGGCGTTCCGGAGAAGATCACGAAACCTTCGTGGATCATGGCGATGCGGTCGCTGATGGCCAGGGCGGTATCCATGTCGTGCGTCACTACGACCGAGGTCACGTCGATGGTTTCGTTCAGATACTGGATCAGATCGGCGATGCGGGTGACGTTGATCGGATCGAGCCCGGTCGTCGGCTCGTCGTAGAGCAGGACCTCCGGCCGGATCGCAAGGGCCCTCGCCAGCGAGACCCGTTTCTTCATGCCGGCGGACAAGTCCGTGGGCGTGATTTCTTCGGTGCCGGGGAGCCCCACGTAGGTGAGCGACTCGCGGACGCGCTCGGAGATCTGTGTCTCGGTCATGTCGAGCTGCTCGCGGAGACCGTACGCGACGTTCTCCTTGGTGTTGAGCGAGTCGAAAAGCGCGCCGGCCTGGAACAGCATCGCCACCCGCCGGCGGACGGAGGAGTACTGCGCCTCCGTCATCCCCGAAATTTCCTGGCCGTCGAAGTAAATGCTGCCGCCATCGATGTCGAGCAGCCCGATCAGCATCTTGAGAAGGACGCTCTTGCCCTGGCCGGAACCGCCAATGATCGTCAGCACCTCGTGCTCGTGGATGTCGAGGTTCAGGTCTCGATACACCACCTTCGTACCAAAGGCCTTCTTGACCCCTCGAAATTCGATGAGCGCCATCGGTCCGACTTTAGTTGGGGTTGCCTGGCTCGTCGACTACTGTAACGGCCATGGGGCATGGTCTTAGGGGGGTCGGTCTCTGCGCCCAGGTACTAGCACTCGTGGCACTGGCTGGTTGTACCGCCAAGGCCGAGGCCGTCCGTGCCGCGCAGCCCTACATCGAGAGCTTCGGTGAACTGCGATTGCGGGCCTCGAGCCTCCTCGAGTTGCGCGCCGATGTCCGGCGACAGCGCCTCCTCGTTGCGGCCATGAACGGTGACGAGGAGTCGCTTCCGCCCAATCTGAAGCCACTCCTCGAACGGATGCGTGCCGACAGGGTGGAAGTCACGGACGAGCTGCTAGAGCACGGCGAGGCGGTGTTCTGGCGGATGCTCGACTACGCTTTCTCGGAGAACCCAAACGTGCTTCAAGGGGAGATTGTCTTTCTCGAAAAGGATGGGTCCACGTCGATCATGCGCTATCCGCGTGAACGCGAGTTGCCCGTCGGTCTCAGGTGGTACGGCTTGCGTCAGCAGCGCACGTTCACCGGGTTGGCCAATTGTGTGACCGATGATGGGTCTGAGCCGTGCGTGCTGGTGCAGCTTCGCCCCAGGGACTATCCGGGCAGCGCGGGGTTGACCGTCGCCTATCGGCGCACCCCGGTCGAGGTCACTGTGGACCGAGCGTCAGATCAATGATCTGATACGGAGTCGAGTCGGGCCCACCCTCGGCGTCGAAGCAACCGACGACCCTCATGTCGCCTGCGGAATGCTCGAAGCACAAGGCGGGGTCCATGCCAAAACGCCTGCCAAGCTCCGCGCGATCGGTTTGAATGAGTGGAATCGCCGAGGTTTGGTCCGGCGAGGTGAGGGCCTGAAGCGTGGCTTCGTCGAGCGAGCAAGCGCGGTTGCGGGTCTCTGCGGCCAAGCGTGGGTGGAACCAGGGAAGGGTGTCTTCACTGATCACCCCGTCGTTGCAGGTCTTTCGTGTCCCTTCGAGGGCACCGATGAGAATGATGCGCGAGAACCAGATCTTGGTTCCGTCTCCCTGGCCCATCACGAAGCGTAAGCCGTAGGACTGCAGCCAAAAGGTGACGAGACAGAACGACAGAACCAGGACGCCGAAGCATCCGAGACCGACCCGGACCCCGATATTCGGCGCTGGCGGTTGCGGCGGCTCTTCGGTCATCAGCGACGGGGGTTATCACTGTTCCGCCGTCCTTGACAGGGGAGCCCCACAGGCCTAGCGTCCGCTCGCTCTGCCATGGCTTTTGCCCTTACGCCGGAACGCGAACAACAGGTCGACGAGATTTTGACCCGCTATCCCGAGCGTCGAGCAGCGCTCTTGCCGGTCCTGTGGCTTTGTCAGCGACAGAACGGATGGATTAGCCCTGAAGTCGCCGAATACGTCTCGAAGCGTCTCGAGCTCTCGACCGCGGTCATCAAGGGCGTCGTGACGTTTTACACGATGTTCTTCGACGAACCCGTCGGCGAGAATGTCGTTTGGGTCTGCCGCACGCTCTCCTGCGACCTTCGCGGGGGTAAGGCGATCCAGGATCATCTCGAGAAGAAGCTCGGCTGTGGGGCCGGGCACACCAGCGCGGATGGCAAATTCACCCTGCTCAAGGCCGAGTGTCTGGCTGCCTGCGGGCAGGCGCCCATGGTCCAAATCAACGACTATTATTACGAGAATCTCGACGTGCAGCAGTTGGATCGCATCCTCGACGCTCATGCAACGAAGGGTGGCGAGGCCGCTGCTGCAGAGTTTTCCACCTTCGCAAGCTTCCGGGCGCCGCGCGGCAGCAATGGCGGCGCCGTGACCTCTGTACCGCCTCCGCCTAGTAAGGAGGCCGTGCGGGTTGCTTCTCGGCCACCACCGGACCCGACGGGCGACGAGTCATGAGCAAGCCGTTGCTAACCTCCCGCTACGGCCTCGAAGAGGGCTGGAAGCTCGCCAACGCGGAGCGTGCCGGCGCATACGAGGTGGCCAGGCAAGCGCTGACGGGTCGCAAGCCCGCCGAGCTCCGGGAAGAGGTCAAGAAGGCCAACCTTCGGGGTCGGGGCGGCGCAGGTTTTCCCGCTGGCGTGAAGTGGGGTTTCCTCAACCCAGCGGAAGGTGAGCAGATCTACCTCGTGATCAACGCCGACGAGAGCGAGCCCGGGACCTTCAAAGACCGTAGCATCATGGATCTGGACCCTCATAGGCTCATCGAGGGAGCCATCATCTCGTGCTTCGCAATCGACGCGCACGTGGCTTACATCTACGTGCGAGGGGAGCTGGCGTTTTCGGTGAACCGGCTCGAGGAGGCGATCGCGGAAGCGCGGCAGGCGGGCTATCTCGGCGAGCGGCCGTTCGGCATCGACCATCCCATTGACGTTTACGTTCACGCCGGCGCAGGCGCGTACATCTGCGGCGAGGAGACCGCCCTACTCAACTCGCTCGAAGGGCGGCGTGGCGAGCCCCGGCTCAAGCCTCCGTTTCCCGCGGTCAAAGGCGCCTTCGGCATGCCGACCATCGTCAACAACGTCGAGACGATTGCCTCCGTGCCGGACATCATCGAGATGGGCGGCGATGCCTGGTCCGCGCTCGGCCGGCTCCCAGGGGATGGTGGCGTACGCATCTACGGGGTCAGCGGCCACGTGAAGAACCCGGGTCTCTTCGAGGCCCCCGTCGGGATCACGATGCGCGAGCTCATCGACGACTACGCGGGGGGTATGCTGGGCGACCGCCCACTCAAGGCGGTGATCCCGGGTGGCTCGTCGACGCCGGTGCTCGATCCACAGCGCAAAGTGGAGGCACCAAACGAAGATCACCCGCTGCACAAGTGGCACGGCCAAAGCGAGATAGACGTGCCGATGGGGGTCGACACCTATCGCGCGCTCGGCACCATGCTCGGGACCTGCTGCGCCATCGTCATGGATGACACTGTCAACATGGTCGAGGCGTGCCGCAATCTGATGCGCTTCTACAAGCACGAATCGTGCGGCCAGTGCACTCCTTGTCGCGAAGGGACGGGCTGGTTGGTCGATGTGCTCGATAACCTGTGTAAGGGGCGGGGCAAGCCCGAGGACGTCGACCTGTTGGTCGACATCTCGAACAACATGATGGGCAACACCATTTGCGCCTTCGCGGATGGCACGGCGATGCCGATGCTCGGAATGGTGCAGAAGTTCCGCCAGGAATTCGTGGATGCCGCGGTCCACGGGCTGCCCGACGACGTCCGGCACGACGACAGTGTGCGCAGCTCGGTGGAGGGGGTCGCGTGACCGGTCCCGGCGTAACCCTGTTCGTGGTGACGGCGACCTTCGCGATGATCGGCGCTCTGATCACGATTTCGGCGCGGCGCCCGCTTCGCGCGGCGATGGGCTTGCTCGTTAATATCGTTTCGCTTGCCGGCATGTTCCTCACGCTCAACGCGCACCTACTGGCCGCGCTGCAGCTCCTGGTCTACGCGGGCGCCATCGTCGTCTTGTTCGTGTTCGTCATCATGTTGCTCGGGTCGGCTGCCGAGGTTGCGCCGGCCGAGGGGCGCCTCGTCTCCCGGACGCTGAGCATCGCGTCGACGATCATCATCGTTCTCGCGGTCTCGAGCTCGGTGGTCTACTTCGACGCACCTTGGGAAGCGGTGCCGGACGGTTTCGGGACGGTCGAGGGACTTGGGATGGCTATCTACAGGCAAGCGCTGGTGCCGTTCGAGGTGATCTCGATCACGCTCCTAGTCGCCATCATCGGCGCGATTACCGTCGCCCGGAGCCGCACGGAGTAGGACCAGATGGGCATCGGCACATACTTGGTACTCGCCTCGGCCTTGTTCGGCGTCGGCGCCGCGGGGTTCCTCGCTCGCCGCAACATGCTGATCCAGCTCATGTCGATCGAGCTGATGCTCAACTCGGTCAATGTGCTCTTGCTTGCTTTCAATCGCGTGAACCCGAGCAACCACGACGGGCAGGTGTTTGCCTTTTTCGTCATCGCGGTCGCGGCCGCGGAGGCAGCGCTCGGCCTCGCCATCCTGATCGCGTACTACCGCGTCAAGAAGACGCTCAATACCGACGACGCGACCCTGCTGAAGTATTGAACCCATGCACGTAGAAGCCCCCCAGCAGATTTTGCTCCTCTTGATCATCCTCTTCCCTCTGGGAGGTGCGATCATCAACGGCCTACTCGGGCGCTACATGGCCAAGGGGTTGGTCACCCTCGTTGGCGTCGGGTCCGTGGCGCTGTCGTTCGCGCTCGCCGTCGTCTCGTTCGTCGAGCTGTACGGTCTCCGCCACGAGTCCGAGACGGCGACCCTCGTCTATCACTTTTACGAGTGGTTCTCTTTGAAGTTGCCCTCAGGCAACGTCGTTGCGGTCAACGTCCGCTTCGTGATGGATTCGCTGAGCGGCGTGATGACTCTCGTCGTGACGGGCGTTGGTGGCCTCATTCACCTCTACAGCATCGGCTACATGGGTGATGACGAGGGCTACCCGAGGTTCATGAGCTTCCTGAACCTGTTCATGGCGTCGATGTTGATCCTCGTACTCGGAAGCAGCATGCCGGTCATGTTCGTCGGTTGGGAGGGCGTCGGCCTCTGTTCGTATCTGCTGATCGGTTTCTGGTTCGAGAACCGCGACTATGCTGCGGCCGGCCGCAAGGCGTTCGTCGTCAATCGTATAGGCGATTTCGGCGTTCTGATCGGGATGTTCATCTTGGTGGGCGTTGCTGGCTCCTTCGAGTTTGCCGACATCAACAGCGCCGCGATGGCGGGTGAGTTCCGTCCCGACTTCCCGGTCTGGCTGTTGGGGGTCGCGCCGAGCCTCGCCACCGTCGCCTGCGTTTTTCTTTTCCTCGGGTGCACTGGCAAGAGCGCGCAGATCCCGCTCTACATTTGGCTTCCCGACGCGATGGCGGGCCCCACGCCGGTTTCGGCCCTCATTCACGCCGCCACCATGGTCACCGCCGGCGTGTATCTGTGTTGCCGTCTCTCCCCGCTTTTCATCACGTCCGACGTGGCGATGTCGATCATCGCCGTCACCGGGACGCTCACGGCCCTCCTTGCTGCGTCGATCGCGGTCGTCCAGCGCGAGATGAAGAAGATCCTCGCATACTCCACCGTGAGCCAGCTGGGCTTCATGTTCGCAGCGGTAGGCGTCGGCGCTTTTGCGGCCGGCTTCTTTCACGTGTTCACGCACGCTTTCTTCAAGGCCTGCTTGTTCCTAGGTGCCGGCTCCGTGATGCATGCGGTTCATGCCCACGGGGATGCCGACATCTTCAAGCTCGGTGGTCTCAAGAAGGCATTGCCCATCACCCGCTTGACCTTCTTGGCGAGTTGCCTAGCGATTGCGGGCTTCCCCCTCACCAGCGGGTTCTTTTCCAAGGACGAGATTCTCCTTGGCGCGGCTGCCCAGATCTTCCGCCCCGACGACATACTCATGACATCGGTCGGCTGGTTCACTCTGATTGGGTTGACGCTTGCGGCGGTGATGACCGCCTTCTACATGTTCCGGCTCTACTTTCTGACGTTCACCGGCGAGTACCGAAGCGCCGACCAGTCAGGCGACCATCCGTACGACGCGCATCCGCACGAGTCTCCGCCGGCCATGACGATTCCACTGGTGGTGCTCGGCGTTGGAGCGCTCACTGTGGGCTTCTTGGGGCTTCCGCATGTAGTGCCGATCATCGGGACGCACCTCAGCGATTACAGCTGGTGGGGGCACTGGATGGAGGCGTCGGTCGCTGGCCAGCCGGTTCCCGAGGAAATGTACATCGTCAATCTTGCTTCGGGCCTCGCGTTTGGGGCGATGGCGATCGGCATCAGCGCGGCCTGGGTGCTCTACCGAAACAAGAGCACCGATGCGCTGGCCGAGAAGATGCCGGCACGCTTGTACCAGCTCGCGTTCGACAAGTGGCGCGTGGACGAGCTCTACGCAGCCACCATCGTCAACCCCATCAAGAACGTCGCCATGGTCGCGGGTCGCGCGGACATGACATTCGTCGACGCGATCATGACGAAGTTGCCGAGCTTCAATGTCCGCGAGGCCGGACGCATTTTGGCCCGCTTTCAGAACGGAGTCGTGCACGTGTACGGCGCCGTGATGGTCGTCGGTGTCGTCGCGGTGTTGGCCTGGTTCTGGACCCCGCATTCACGCATCGAAGCGACGTTCGAGGGCACCCAGGTCGAGCTCACGACGCCGCAAGGCCTCGGGTACGAGTACCGTTGGGACGCGAACTCCGACGGGGAGTTCGAGACGCAGTGGAAGCGCGCTCCGGGTACGACGTTTAACTACGGCCACGACGACATGCGCGGCATCGCCGTGTTCCTCAAGAATGTCCACACCGGTATCGAGCATCGGATCGACGTCACCGAGGAGTGGATGCCGCTTCCGATCGAGTCGGTGGTTCCTGCCGAGTTCCTGTCGCCGCGCGACACGGGCTTCGAAGTCCGCATCGATGGCGAGTTCCTGCTGTTCCGAAAGGCGCACGCCAAGACCAAGCTCTCCGGCATGAAGGAGATCCGTTTGCCAATGGGCAAATCTGGCCGCCTCGGCCCCGCCCGCGTGTCCTCCCGCCCGCTCGTCAAAGCCACCCTCGAGGTCCGCAACGCGTTCGGGAACACGCGCCGTGCCACCAAGGAAATCGCGTTGCCGTTCGGGTTCGAGGCTCCCACGCACGCCTCGTTGACGCGGCCGGCTCATGAGGTGGTCCGATGACGACCCACTACCTCACGTGGCTCCTCGCGATTCCGGCTGCCAGCGCCCTAGTCGTCCTTCTGGTGCCTCGGAGCTGGGACATCGCGATCAAGCGCTTCTCAATTGGGGCGATGCTGGTCGAGCTCATCGTCAGCCTGCGTTTGGTCCTCGCCGACTACTCCGATGCTGGCTATCACTTCGTCGAGCACGTGGCCTGGATCGAGTCCTTCGGGATTTCCTACAAAGTCGGCATCGACGGGATCTCGCTCTGGCTCGTGGTTCTGACCACCTTGCTTTCCCCGATTGCGCTCTATGCATCGTGGGGGAGCATCAAGACGGGCATCAAAGGGTACGCCCTGTCGTTCTTGCTCCTCGAGCTCGGCATGCTCGGCGCATTCGTCGCGCTCGATCTCTTCCTGTTTTACGTGTTCTGGGAGCTGATGCTCGTGCCGATGTACCTGATCATCGGCATTTGGGGTGGCAAGGACCGCGTCTACGCTGCGGTGAAGTTCTTCTTGTATACGATGGTCGGCAGCTTGTTGATGCTGGTGGCCATCCTCTATGTGGTCTCCAGCTACGAACAGCTTGCCGGACACTACACGTTCGACTTGCAGGAGCTCTCGAGCCTAGTGCTGCCAGCCTCGCAACAATATCTGTTGTTCGGTGCGTTTGCGTTGGCGTTTGCCATCAAAGTGCCGATGTTCCCGTTCCACACCTGGTTGCCCGACGCACACGTCCAGGCTCCAACGGGCGGGTCCGTCATCTTGGCGGCGGTCCTTCTGAAGCTTGGCATCTATGGCTTCATCCGGTTCGCGATGCCGCTGTTTCCCGTCGCCAGCCAGACGATCGGCCCGGTCCTGGCGGGCCTCGGCGTCGTAGGGATCATTTACGGCGCCTACGCCGCCTGGGTGCAGCGCGACTTGAAGAAGCTCGTGGCGTACAGCTCCGTGAGTCACATGGGCTTCATCCTGCTCGGGCTCTTCGCGATGAATCGGAATGGCATCTCGGGCGCCATCCTGCAGATGATCAACCACGGTATCTCGACCGGCGCGCTCTTCCTTCTAGTTGGGGTCATCTACGACCGCCGCCACTCACGTGACCTCGACGACTTCGGTGGGCTCGCGAAGGTCATGCCTTGGTACACGCTGTTTTTTCTCGTCATCACGCTGAGCTCGATTGGGCTTCCGGGCACGAATGGCTTCGTCGGCGAGTTCATGATCTTGGCGGGGTCGTTCCTCTCGCGCACGCCGATCGGCTTCGGGTCGTCCTGGTTCATCATGACCCTCCTCGCCACGACCGGAGTCATCTTCGCCGCCGTGTACATGCTGCACGCGGTGCTTCGCATTTTCTGGGGCAAGATCGTCCACCCCGAGAACGAGTCCCTCACCGACCTCAATCGGCGTGAGGTTGCGTCGCTGCTCCCGCTCATCGTGATGGTCTTTTGGATCGGGCTCTACCCCAAGTTCTTCCTCGACAAGATAAACCCCTCGGTAGACGCCTTCGTGACTGACTTCACGGTTCGATACTACGAGGGGCGCCGGACCGGTGAGCCTCGCTTGGTCGACTTCGAGGAGCTCGAGCAACGGATCGAGGCGGCGGGCGGTCTCGCGATGGCTGAGCCGACCCACGAGGAGGCGCAGTGATGAGTCAGCTCATGGGAGTGTCTCCGCTTCTGCTGCTCGTCGCGGCCGGTCTGGCCATCATGTTGGTCGATGCGTTCACCAAAGAGCGCGCCGAGCTTGCGAGTGTCACGGCCGTCTCGCTCTTCGTCGCGGCCGCGCTGGCGGGCACGATGCTGGCCAGCGGCAATATTGCACCCGCGCCCGATGTCATCACCCGCTATCTTGCGGTCGACCAGCTTGCCCTGTTCTTCGATGTCGTCATTTGCGTCGGCGCAGGCCTCTCTGTGCTCTTAGCCGGCGGATACCTCCGGGAGCATGGCTTCGAGCGTGGCGAGTTCTACGTGCTGATCCTGTTCACGGCGTTCGGCGCGATGGTGCTCGCGCGCGCTGTCGACCTGTTGAGTATCTTCCTCGGCCTCGAGACGATGTCCCTTGGGGCCTACGCCCTCGTCGCTTACCGTCGCACCAGCGCGCGTGCGGTCGAGGGAGCGGTGAAGTACTTCCTTCTCGGCTCGTTTGCGGCTGCGATTCTGCTTTTTGGAAGCGCCTTGCTTTACGGGGCGACGGGGCATACCGACCTCGCTGGCATCGGGCAGGTGGTTGCCGCCGGGGAAGCCGATGCAACCCTGACCGTGCTCGCGTTGGTCATGCTCATCGTCGGGCTGGTGTTCAAATTGGGCGCAGTGCCGTTTCACATGTGGGTGCCCGATGCCTACGAGGGTGCCGCGACGCCGGTTACGACGTTCATGTCGGTGGGCATCAAGGCGGCCGCCGTCGCCGTTCTGCTGCGAGTGTTGGTGGGGGCGTTTGGCGACCCGGCCAGCATGGGCCTCTACACGGGATGGACGCCGGTCATCATGCTGCTCGCCGTCATTACGATGGTCTACGGCAATCTGGCTGCGCTCGCGCAGACCAGCGTCAAACGTATGCTCGCCTATTCATCAGTCGCGCACGCGGGCTACATCTTGGTCGGTCTCGCTGCAGTGCACGAAGTCGGTTCCTTCGCGGTGAGCTCGGTGCTCTACTACATCGCTGCGTACACGTTCTCGAACGTCCTCGCGTTCGGCTCCCTCATCCTGATGGGGTCGAAGGGCAAGGAGGCTGTCAGCTACGACGACCTTGCTGGCGCGGGACGCCGTCACCCCGTGGCGGCATTCCCCTTCGTCATCGGCGTCCTATCGCTGCTCGGCATGCCACCTACCGCGGGCTTCTTCGGCAAGTACTACGTGTTCAGCGCGGCGGTACAGGCAGGCGGACCGATGATCTGGGTTGCCGTCATCGGGGTTCTGGCGAGCGCCGTGGGCGCCTACTACTACATCAAGGTCATCGTGTACCTCTTCATGCGCGAGCCCGAGGAGGACCAGCCGATCGCGGT
>CBDURI010000050.1:0-13025 GCA_965369435.1 uncultured bacterium | reverse complement strand
TCGAGCCGGCGCTCCTATTGGAGGAGCCGGTCCGAATCGTCTGCCGCGAGGGAACGCCGGAGAAGCTGCTTGCTGATCTCGCCATCCACGGCCTCGATGTCGTGCTGTCAGACGCCCCAATCCCACCGGGTATGAATGTGCGGGCCTACAACCATCAGCTCGGAAGGTGCGGTGTCACCTTCATGGCACAACCTGATCTGGCGAGGCGCTTGCGCAAGGGATTTCCAAGGTCGCTCGAGGGGGCGCCGGTGCTCCTGCCGAGCGAGGATACCGTTCTGCGACGTGAGCTCGATGAATGGTTTGACGAACGCGGGGTCCGGCCAGTGATCGCGGGGGAATTCGAGGACAGCGCCCTGCTAAAAGTCTTCGGTCAGGCAGGCACCGGCTTCTTCGCAGTGCCTACGGTGATCGAGGACGAGGTCGCACGGCAGTACGAGGTCCAAGCGATCGGCGCGACAGAGGACGTCAGCGAACGCTTCTACGCGATCTCCGTCGAGCGTCGCATTCGGCACCCGGCCGTGATGGCGATCTGCGAGGCGGCCCGCTCCGAGCTGTTCACGTGACGTGAAGAGAGCTCGCCGAGTCAGCCCATAGTAAGTTCAAGCGCGCGTCGGTGTCTCAGTTTCGACCTGAACCACGCGAAAGCCCATTTGGGCCGCTCCGTCCGAACCGCTACCCTGATCGATGGGGGAAGCAATGCTGAATCTAATTTTCTGTTGGGGCTTCGGGCACATCTTGTACGCGGCGTACAGCGCGTACGCCGGCCAGACGCACTTCACCGTGACCAACCCGTCGTTCCGAATCGTGACGCTCGACGCGCTGGACCAGAAGCCTCTCTTCTGGCTCGCGATCATCGCCCAGGTCGCGTTCGGCGGCTTTCTCCTCTTCTTCGCCGCAAATCCGGACTTCTTCTAGTAGCGTGCGCAAAGGCACCGGGGGCCTGCGCACCGAACGGCAACGAAGCCAGCTCGCGCGCAGGGCAAATATCACATAGCCTCGTACGTGGCATCTGGATCTACCAAGGCTGTCTTGGCCGCGTTGTTCGCCAATCTCTGCATCGCCATCGCGAAGTTCGTCGGCTACGCGTTCACCTCGTCGTCCTCGATGCTGGCCGAAGCGATTCACTCCGTCGCGGATACGTCGAACCAGGCCCTCTTGCTCCTTGGAGGCCGGCGTGCAGCTATGAAGGCGACGCCCGACCACCCGTTCGGGCACGGGCGCGAGCGGTACTTCTGGTCCTTCATCGTCGCGCTCGTCCTCTTCACACTCGGCGGCCTCTTCGCCATCTACGAGGGCTGGCACAAGCTCGGTGAAGAGAGCCACGAGCTCTCCAACGTGCAGTGGGCCATTGGGATCCTCGTACTTGGCATCATCCTCGAGGGGTACTCCTTGCGAACGGCGGTAAAACAGTCGCGGCCGCTCAAGGGGCAGGCCACTTGGTGGCAGTTCATTCGGCGGTCGCGCAGCCCGGAGCTCCCGATCGTCCTGCTCGAAGACCTGGGGGCACTCACGGGGTTGATGCTCGCACTGCTAGGAATCTCGATCGCAGCGGTTACCGGTGATTCGCGGTGGGACGCCTACGGCACAATCGCGATTGGCGTCCTTCTCGTCGTGATCGCCACGGTGCTCGTCTTCGAGATGAAGAGCCTATTGATTGGAGAGACGGCAGTGGCGCCCATGCGCAAGACGATCGTCGAGGTGATCGTGGGCACCGAGAATATCGATGCGGTGCTCCACATGCGCACTCAGCACATCGGACCGGACGAGCTCTTGGTCGCAGCCAAGGTGCAGCTGACGCCCGGACTCGACACGGCTGGAGTCGCCACCGCCATCAATCGCGCCGAGCAGCGCATCCGCGACGCGATCCCGATCGAATGCATCATCTACTTGGAGCCCGATATATTCGATCCGAAGCACCCGAGTCTCGCCCAGCGCTAGGTAGTCGCGTGCGACGCTGCCAAAGCTTTCGACGGCGGGAATGACGACTTCGGTTTGTTCTTTCGTGGTATTCTCACAAGAATGCATTCCTGGACGGCAGGGCTCGCGTCCGTCTTCGCGGCCGTAACGATGGGGGGTTGCGGCGGCAACGGCGATGATTCCGGAGGCTTGGCGGCGAGAAGCGATTTCGCCGACTGCGTGGAGAATGTCGGCCTGGCGTGCGCGTGCGACCCGTTTGACAGCACGTCCTGTCTATTGGAAGGCACCACCTGCTCGTTGAACGTGATGACGAACGTCGAGGGGAAGGTCGTAGGCATTCCTGCATTCGACGGGAGCGACGACGCGTCCGCCACGTCTTGCTTTGTCGGCGTGCAAACGCAACGCCAAGGCGAGGTCTGCCAGCTCTACAGGTTTCAGCCGAACGGAAAGGTCGTGACCGATACTTGCTTGGCTGGGCTCTTCTGCGAGCCAGACAGCCTCACTTGCGTACCCATATGCACAAGTGACTCGGACTGCTCGGAATCGACATGCCACCTCTTCGACGCGTCGAATCCCGACATCACCACACTCGGATTCTGCACGGACGCACCGGCAGCGGGCTCCTGATGCGCTGGTATCGCAGCCCTTCCCAGGTTGGTTCGCACGCACTGTCAAGCCACGCCGCGATCTCTGTCACGCTCAGGAAGGTCCCTGACGGCAGAGTTCATTATGACCGGCATCTTGAATTTCCACGTGTTCCAAAGCTCTGCGTCTTCGATTAGTTCGATCATAAAATGAGCGACGTTCGCTCGGGTAGTGGGACGGCCAGTGAAGATACCTGTGACCGGGGATTCGGTGACATCGTATGACGATACTTCAGCGTCAACTAACGAGTCTGGACGGACGCTGCACCACTCGAAGTACCTATTGTCCTTGCCAATATTCGTCTGCAGATACTCAGCCGCAGTTTCATTATCCCGGTGCGGCGGTAATAAGTGTCGCAACAGGAAAAGAAGTCCGCGCTCATACCCGGTTCTCTTCTCGTCCATGTCAGGATTCGCTACACCAACCGTGTTCATTAGGATGAATTTCGTGGGTTCAGCAGGGCTGTTCTCCTCAATTGCCTTACACAAACGACGCGTCGCATCTGTACATAGTTTTTTCGGTTCCCCAAACATTCCCCCGAAGTTCATGACGTGTCCCAGGCACGAGACGACTGCGTCGCAACCCTTTACATGCTCGGCCATCTCCTGATCGGTCAAGTCAAGAACAGCGGCCTCAATGACAACTGTCTTTGGGTTTTTCAAAACCGCGGACGAGAGTTTGTGAGAAGAGCGGACAATGACACGAACGTCGTGATTCCTGTCCAGCAATTGCTCCACAACGCACCGCCCGGTCATGCCCGTAGCGCCAACTACTAATGTGGTCGTCGACCTTTCGATGGCGCAATCGTTGACGTGTCCGTACTCGCGGTCAAGCTCACCTACCCCGATGCCGACCAACGAGCAGCAGAAGGCTTATGAAGCCATCTGAAAAACATAGAACTCGTACCCGCAATATTCGAAGTTGGCGGTGATGATCTTCATCTCCTGTTCAGTCATATCTGCGATCGCCTGAGCGTCTTCGTCGTCCGCGTTCTCTCTTCTGAAAAGGGGCAGGCGTTTCCGCAGCGGCCCGTAGTAATCCACGATCCAGGCTTCATCGGGCAGGTGGAAGTTGGCAATGGGTTTCCAGCCGAGCGACTCAGCGGCGGCTAGGTTCTCGTCTACGTGGCGGATTCCCGAGTATTGCTCCTGCCAATAATCTTTTAGTTCCGCCGGCGGGTTCGAATGAAACCAGGACATCTCAGAAACGACGAGGTAGCCGCCGGGCCGCAGCAGCGGTCGCCACTTTTTCAGGCCCTGATCAAAACCCATGTTGTATATCGCACCCTCGCTCCAGATCAGGTCGAAACTGTTCTCGGGAAAGGGCAGTGCGTTCATATCTGCTTCTTTGATTGCGATACGATCTGGCCATCCTTGCCGGTCGGCTTCCGTTTTCAGTTGCGCCAGGAACTTCGGGAAAAGATCGGTCGCCGTAATGCGGGCGCCCGGTAGCTCCGTCGCCAAGGTCAGGGTTTGACTGCCGGTCCCGCAACCCACATCCAAAATCCTCGCCGACGGCGGAAGCTCATGGCAGCAGGAGAGAGCCTTCAAAGTCGACTCGGCGTTGCCCGGCCCGAGACGGGGCAACCCATCGTGCATTTTCACCACGAGCTCGATGAGTCGATCCTCGTTCATGTTTGTGGACTCTTTCAAATGGATCGCCGAGCACCGCCTCGTACTCGAGCTCGGGCCGCCGCGCCGGCAAGCCCGGGGACGCCCACAGCTTCGCGTCCGGATAGCGTGCGTGGAAGCTATCGAGACGCTGGTTGGAACGCCAGATCAATCTCGAAAGGGGTTGAGCCGAGGCTTGCTGTTGGTCATGGTTGGGCTCACCGCGAGATGGAACACCGACCTCCCGATGCTCGTTCGCCACTCAACCTACGCTCGCGGCTCTTCGGAACCTGGCGAAGGGTGCGTGATCTCTTTGGTGCAGAGAATGCGTATGTTCTGTTCCTCGCCTCTCTAGTTGGGGCGGGCACCGGTTTTGGCGCGATCGCCTTTCGAAAGCTGCTCAACGTCGTCACCGAGCTCTCATTCGGCGACGGGTCCATCCTCGAGGGCGCAGCATCGCTCTCGTGGCCGATTCGGCTCCTGCTTCCGGCGGGCGGGTTGATCGGCGCCTGGGGGCTCACCCAATTGCTGGCCAAGGAAGCCAAAGGCCATGGCGTTCCTGAGGTGATGGAGGCAGTGGCGCTGAACGGTGGGCGGATTCGTGCTCGCGTGATGCTCGTCAAGTCCGTTGCCTCGGCCCTCACGATTGGAACAGGCGGTTCGGTGGGCCGCGAAGGACCGATTGTCCAGATAGGGTCCTCCATCGGGTCGACCCTCGGTCAGGTCTTTCGGCTCGATGCCGCGCACGTGCGTCTTCTCGTGGCATGTGGCGCGGCGGCGGGCATCGCGGCAACCTTCAATGCGCCGCTTGCGGGTGTGGCCTTTGCGGTCGAAATCATCCTCGGTTCGGCCGCCATTCGGACGTTCAGCCCAATTGTCGTCGCGAGTGTGATCGCCACGGCGATCTCACGGTGGTTGCTGGGCAATGCGCCCGCCTTCGTCGTTCCGGTAACCTCACTAGAGAGCGAGCTCGAGCTGATCAACTACGTGGTGCTCGGCTTGGTCGCGGGCTTGGTAGGGGTGGGCTTCATTCGCATGCTCTACAACATCGAAGACCGTCTCGACGCTCTACCGGGCCTGGCCGTTCCGGTGGTCGGGGGCCTTCTCGTCGGCGTCATCGGGCTGTTCAGTCCCGAGGTGTACGGCTTGGGTTACGAGACCATCGAACACGTCCTTCACCAAAGGGAAACGCTGAGCGTTCTGGCGGTGTTGGTCGTCGCGAAAATGGTGGCCACGAGTCTCACCCTGGGAGGCGGTGGCTCGGGAGGCGTCTTCGCACCGTCCTTGTTCATCGGCGCCACGTTGGGCGGCTTCTGGGGCGATGTCGTCAACGAGGCGAATCTCTGGCCGACAGCTGCCCCACCCGCTTACGCCTTGGTCGGCATGGCAGCGGTGGTGGCCGCCACGACGCACGCGCCCCTCACCGCGATCATCATCATTTTCGAGCTGACGAGCAACTACACGATCATCCTGCCCGTCATGTTGGCCACCATCACCGCGTCGGTTCTGTCGATCAGCATCCAGCCCGAATCGATCTACACACTGAAGCTCGTTCGGCGGGGCATTAGCCTTCGGGAACGATCTCGCGCAGCAGAGCTCGTCGCGAGGCCGGTTCGAGAAGTCATGGCCCGGGCGACCCATGTGTTACCTCCGGAGCTTCCCTTCGGCGTCATGGTAGACCGAGTCCTCGGTTCGGTCGGCGATTGCCAATACGTCGTCGATCCGCAACGGCATCTGCTCGGCGTCATTCATCTCAGCCAAATCAAGAGCGTCATCCGAGATGACGCGTTGGGTGACGTGGCCACCGCTTATGATGCGATGGCGCAAGACGCGCATGCGGTTGGCGCCGACGACACGATTGAAGCGTGCCTGCAACGGTTTTCCTCGTGCGACTTGCCCGAGCTGCCAGTCGTCGAAGACGGCAAGCTGGTTGGGGTGATTCGGCGCGGAGATATTCTCGATCTTTACAACAGGGAGCTTCTGGATACGCCCGATCTCGGACTGATGTTCGTGGACAGCGCAGAAGGCAGCACCGAGAGGCGTGACTATGTGCAGCTTCCGGAGGGCCACGGTGTCGAGGCGATCGAAGTGCCGCCGGCCTTCGTCGGGAAGGCGCTGAAAGAGCTCGACCTTCGGGGTCGATACGGACTACTGGTCGTCGGCATGCGCCGTCACGCAGCAGATGGCTCGGTTCACGTGTACGCCCCCGATCCGCACGTACCCCTCGACCGCGACACAGTGCTGATCATCGAAGGCCCGAAGGACGAGCTCGCGCGACTCCAGGCGCTCGGGTCGACGGAGGCCGCGGGACGAGTACGAAGCGATCCTGGACCCTGAACGAGTGATGCATATGGATATTGAAGAAAAACGAGAACGCATGGTGGAAAGGCACATCCGGGCCAGGGGAGTCCGGAATCCTGCGGTTCTCCAGGCGTTGCGGACCGTACGACGCGAAGTGTTTCTGCCCGACGATCTCGCCGAGTTTGCGTACGACGATACGCCGCTCCCCATCGAAGAGGGACAGACGATTTCGCAACCCTTCATCGTTGCAGCGATGGCCGAGGCGCTACAGCTAAACGCGGATGACCGAGTGTTGGAGATCGGTACCGGGTCGGGATATGCCGCGGCTGTCCTCGGCGAAATTGCGCAGGAAGTCTACACGATAGAGCGCCATCGCCTCCTTGCTGACGAGGCCGAGAAACGGCTCCGGGAGCTCGGTTACAGCAACGTCGATGTCTTGTGTGGAGACGGCACGCTCGGCTGGCCCGAGCACGCGCCGTTCAACGCCATTCTCGTGTCGGCCGGCGGGCCCGAAGTTCCCCGCGTTCTCATCGAGCAGCTTGCTCCTGGCGGACGCTTGGTGATTCCCGTAGGCCCTGATTTGCGGGATCAGCGCCTCCTTCGCGTGACTAAGCAGACCGATGGCAGCACGCGCACCGAAGACTTGGGCGGCGTTCGTTTCGTTCCTCTCATCGGCGCAGCGGGATGGCCGGAAACCCCCGAAGTTCCGAGCGCAAGACGCATTCCAACCCCCGAACCCCCAATCGCCCACTTGATTCGTGAAACGTGTCATCCGATTTCCGATATCGGCGAAGTCGATCTCGGTTCCCTCCTGGAACAGATCGGCGACGCGCGGGTCGTGCTTCTTGGCGAGGCAACGCATGGAACGTCGGAATTCTACGAAATGCGGATGCGCATCACGACCGAGCTCGTCCTGCGGCGTGGTTTCAATATCGTTGCCATCGAGGGCGACTGGCCAGATGCCGCGCGAGTGGACCACTACGTCAGGGCCCTCGATTTTCCTCCAAGCGAGGCCGCTACATTCACGCGCTTCCCTACCTGGATGTGGCGTAACCAGGAGGTTGTGAAGCTCATCGAGTGGTTGAAGTCGCACAACGAAGTCGTCGACGATCCCGAGCGGCGTGTCGGCTTTCACGGCCTGGATCTCTACAGCCTATACAAATCGCGCGATGCGGTTCTGCGGTACCTGGATGATGTGGACCCGGACGCGTCGGCAATTGCGCGCGAACGCTACGCGTGCCTTACCCCTTGGGAACGCAACCCGGCTCTTTATGGGCGGGTCGCCATCAGTGAAGGTTACGCGAGGTGCGAGCAGCCAGTGGTGGCGGTTCTTCGCGACCTCTTACAACAACAACTCGACTACACGGTAGCAGACGGCGATCGATTCTTCGACGCAACGTCCAACGCTCACCTGGTCGCGGCGGCGGAGCAATACTATCGGATCATGTACTACGGGGGCCCGGCGTCATGGAACCTTCGCGATCAGCACATGTTCGACACGTTGCAGCGCATCTTGGACTTTCGCGGTCCAGATGCCAAAGCGGTGGTTTGGGCGCACAACTCGCATGTCGGCGACGCGCGCGCGACCGAAATGGGTGCCGCACGCGGTGAGCACAACATCGGGCAGCTTTGCCGTCAGGAGTTCGGTGACGCTGCATTTGCCATCGGGTTTGGCACCCATACGGGGACGGTTGCGGCAGCGACCGATTGGGACGGTCCCATGCACATCAAGAAAGTGCGGCCATCGCACCCCGCGAGTTACGAGCGGCTCTGCCATGATGCCGATGTGCCAGCGTTTCTGCTCCCCTTACGATTTCCGGCGCGCGAGGCGGTCCGTGAAGAGCTGATGTCACCACGTTTGGAGCGGGCGATCGGCGTCATCTATCGGCCGGAGACAGAGCTGCAGAGCCACTATTTTCAAGCAGTGCTGCCCATCCAGTTCGATGCGTACATTTGGTTCGATGAAACCAGGGCTGTCCACGCGCTCGAGCACGGCGAGGCAGATGCCCAATTGCCCGAGGCGTATCGGTGAGGTCGATCAACCCTTCCGAGGATTCCTCCCCGTGCCCGCCCAAACCTTTCAGGCCGTCTCCGTAGTTAGCTGCAACTGAAATGGGAGCCCGGCGGCGATTCTTTGCAGCGCTGTCATGCGCTCGTCGGACGGCGGCCTAAGGTGGCTCGAGGGATAGTGCTTTCCAAGCTTGGTGTACTTGGCTTCTCCAAACCCGTGGTACGGGAGGAGCTCGTAGGCAGAGGCGCCGCCGGCATCGTTGACGAACTCGACAATGGCACGGATATCGTCTTCGGAGTCGTTGATGCCCGGGATGACCGGGGTGCGAACGACAACGTCGACCTGGGGAAACTCGGCACGGAGCCTTCGGAAGTTCTGTAGGATCTTTCGGTTCGAGACCCCTGTCACCCGCTCGTGCTTCTCAGGACACAGACACTTGATGTCGAAGAAGATCCGGTCGGTCAGGGGTGCCACGGCCTTCATCGTCTTCCAATTGCACAGCCCAGAGGTCTCGATCGCGGTATCAATGCCGCGGTCTCTCGCGGCGCCGAGAAGAGCTCGAACGAATGCACCCTGCGCCAGGGGTTCGCCACCGCTGACGGTGAGCCCTCCGCCTGACCTGGCGTAGAAGGCGTCGTCTTCTTCGACGATGCGCAACACATCGTCCACGCCCAGCCACTCGCCAGACTCCTCCAGTGCCCGCGATGGGCACACGAAGGCACAGTCGCCACAGGCATCGCAGATGCTGCGGTCGATACAAATCTTGCCCTCATCGTCCTTGGTGAGGGCCTGCTCCAGGCACACGGCGACGCATCGGTCGCAGTCCTCTACGCCGATGCAACGGTCGGAGGTGTAGATGAGCTCGGGCGCAGTAGATTGGCCCTCGGGATTGGAGCACCAGATGCAGGCAAGCGGGCACCCCTTCAAAAAGACGATGGTCCGGATTCCTGGGCCGTCATGAAGCGAAAACTTCTGGATGTTGAACACCAACCCCTTGGGTGCGCCATTGCTTTCGTCGTTCTGGGTCATGTTGTCCCGCTAAAATTCGTGCTCCGTTCTGCGGATGATCTCGTTCTGCAGGGCCGGCGTGAGGTCGACGAAGTACGCGCTGTAACCCGCCACCCGGACCAACAGGTTCCGATATTTCTCGGGGTCGTTCTGCGCGGCCAGAAGTGTGTCCCGATTGATGATGTTGAACTGGATGTGCCACATCCTCATGTCGCAAGCGCTGCGGATCAGCCCCATCAGCTTCCGGGTTCCGGCCTCGCCCACCAAGGATGCGGGCGAGAGCTTCATGTTCAAAAGCCGCGCGGCCCGTTCTTTGTACTGCGCACACTTGGTGCTGCTGATCGACATGAGCGTCGCGGTCGGTCCTTTCACGTCCCGGCCCTGTGAGGGGCTGATGCTCTCCGAAAGCGGCTCCCTCGCCTTGCGGCCGTCCGGAGTTGCGCCGACGACAGCTCCGAGGGGAATGTGCGAGGTGACAGATACGTAGCGCAGATCGAGCTCGCCACCGAACGCTGTCGTGTGGTGCCGGGCCAACCGAGTGAAGCACTCCTCGATGTCACGGCCGAGTCGATCGACACTCGAATCGTTGTTGCCGTACTTGGGGGCGTTCAAGCACAGCTGCCGAATATCCTCGTGCCCGGTGAAGTCGCGGTCGAGCGCGTCGAGGAGCTCAGGCATCGTTAGCTTCCCCTCTTCGAAGACCAGAGTGCGGATAGCGGCCAGCGAATCGATGACAGTACCGAAGCCAATCACATCGAAGAAGCCGAGGTAGAGCGCGCCCTCGATCGGTCCCGAGTGGATGTCCTTGCTGCTCGCCATGCAGAGGTCGTGCAACATGGAGAACATCGGGGATGCGATGTGACGCGATTTGAGCGTGTCGGAGACATGCTGCTGGATGAACGTGTGTTGGACGACGTTCTCCACTTGCAGAGTGAACGCGTCCCAGAGCTCATCAAACGTCGTGAAGGTCCTCGGGTCGCCGGTGCTGATCCCGACGAGCCCATCGCCGTAGCAAGCCAGTCGGCCGTCTCGAAGCGTCATCTCGAGGATCGCGCCGAGGTTGATCCAGGCGCACCCGGTAGCGATGCCCTCTCTATTGAGCATCTTGGTTTCGGAGCACCCCGTGACGCAGTAATCGTTGGCCTCCTCCATGGTGCCGCCTTTTGCAACCAGCAGGGGGATGATCTCGTCGTCGCAAAACAGCTTGGGGAATCCCGAGCCGTCCTTGATGGTCTCGGCGACGGCGTGGAGAAAGGCATTGGGCGTGCGGGAATGGATGCGTGCGGCCAGGTCGGGATAGTGCAGTGGAAACTCACGCTTCGAACGCAAAATCAAATACGAAAGGTCGTTGGTCGCGTCTTGGCCGGCGGGCGTGAGGCCGCCGATCGTGGTGGCCTCCCAGTGGGCAAACCCGTCCGTCAGCGACGGCTGCCCCGGCTTGGCATAGACGTCCGTGCTCCGGGCCATGCCGATCCAGATCGACTCCAGCAACACCAGCGCTTCGTCTTCGGTGAGCCGCCCCTCGTCAATGTCTTTGCGATAGTAGGGATAGAGGTACTGATCGATGCGGCCATTGCCAACGACCCCGCCGATCGCTTGCTCGAGGCGGGAAACGGTCTGGATGAACCACTGAGATTGCACCGCCTCGCGGAAGGTGCGCGCCGGATGCTCCGGGACCCGTTCGCAGATGTCGGCAATCTCGAGCAGCTCGCGCCGACGCTCTTGGCGGGGCTCATCGGCGGCCATGGACCGCGCTAGCTCGGCGTAACGATGCGCGAACGCGGTCATCGCATCACAAACCAAGCAAACCGCCTCGAGAAACGGGAGCTGCTCGACGTAGGCTGCGGTGTCGATCGGATCGAGCGCTTCGAGCCGTTCCGCAGCCTCGCGTCGAATCGAGCCGATCCCGCGCTCGAGCACCTTCCCGTAGTCGTGAGCCCAGGCCAGCATCGATCGGCCGGACGCGGTGGGCGTGACGACGAAGATTCGCTCCATCAGGCGTCGCGTCTCCTCGGGAAGCGCATTCATGGTGGCCGTGTGGTAGGCGTTGCGCTCCCAGTAAGGAAGGATGTCTTCCTTGAGCGCCGCGACGTCTTCCTCGGTGATGACGATCGGATCACCCGGCTTGCTGGGCGCCAACTCGTGCGGATGCGTGTAGAAGCGGCCGGGCCCCACCAGCTCGCAGTAGACGACGGCATAGCGTCCCGCCGACCCGGCGCTGCCCACGAGAAGCTCTTCGTCCTCGATGTGGATCGGGTGATTCTCGAGGATGTGGGCCAGCGCCTTGCCCCAGCGGAGCACCATCGGTTGCCCTTCGGTCGCCTTCATGGACTCGGTGAGCAGGCGGGCGCGATCGAGGTTGAGGCGGATCGGCTGGTCCCGAAACCCCTCGAGCATTCTTTGGATGCGCGCGCGCTTGGACTGCGCAGCATCGCCGACCAACCCAACCGGTTCGCCCCGCTCGATACGCGCCTCGTGCGGTGTCAGCACCTTGGAAGCACGAGAGATTGGCGAGGATTCGATAGCTTCGAGCATGGCCCCAGCTCCTTTCGACGCACCCGACCCGAGTGTACCCGCAACGTAGGCCATGCGGCCCAGACGCCACAATGGTCCGAGCTGACTTATCGATGTACAATATTGACATCATGCGTGTGAGATCATGCATCTTGTTGCCGAGGACGCTTCGAGCTTTCGAGCCCCACACGCACCATGGATACGAGGCGCACTACGTGATCGCGGGGCGCGGATCATTCGAGCTGGCAGACCAGCCGGTCGCGGTGCGCCCGGGGGATTTCTTCTACACGCGCCCGGAGACGATGCACCGAATGGTGGTTCCCGAGGGCGAGTACCTGTTGCAGTACATTGCCCTCCTGGAGCTCGACACGGATCATGACGCGGAGCTCGCCGCCGACCTCGAAGCGCTTCTCGGCGAAGGAAAGGTCCGCCGGTTGGGCGACCGGTACCACGCGCTCTTTGCGCAAATGAGCCGTCAGTCTCTGTCGAACGATGCTCATCAGCAACGAGGTGCCTCCGCCAGAATGGCCAGCTTCCTCTACGACTTGATGCTGGACACGCCCACGTCGAGCGCAACCCACCCTGCAGTCGAGCAAGCACTGGACTTCATGCGGTCACACGTGGACGAGGCGTTCGAGCTCAAGGAACTCGTCGCCGGGATCGGGCTCGACCGATCGTACTTCATCCGCCTCTTCAAGAAGACCGTGGGAGTTCCGCCGATGAAGTATGCGATGAACCTCAAGATGAGCGCCGCCTCCGACCTGCTTCGCACCACCCCGGAGCCTCTGGCCGCAGTGGCCGCACGAGTGGGCTTCGATGACGAGTACCACTTCGCCAAACGCTTCAAGAAGTGGAGCGGAACCTCGCCGGGCGCATACCGCCGTAGAGACCAGCTAGAACACAGAGAGAGGTAGTCCACAGTCGAGCCTGACTGAGTTCGGAGCCTGGATATCAAAGGTGCAGCGGCCGTGCAGCTCATGATCCTACACAAGTCGAAAGAGCGTTTGATTTCGATCGGT
>CBDURI010000049.1:0-13156 GCA_965369435.1 uncultured bacterium | reverse complement strand
TCGTCCAGCGCGACGGTGATGTCCGGGCTCTCCGGGGGTTCGAAGCCCGAGGTGTCGACGTCGGGGCGGCGTTCCTTGCACAGCGCCTCGTCGGTGTTGACGTAGACTTGGATGACGCGGTCCTCGCCGATTCGCGCGGTGAGCTCGTCCCGATCTTTTCGCGTAGGGCTCGGGAAGGCGCAGATGTTGATCAGGCCCGCGTCGGTGACTGCTTTGGCGGCGGAGATCATCGAGCGGAGGTCCTCCCCGACGGGGTTCACCACGGTGGCGGTGCGGCCCTCGTCGAACAGCTTCCGTTCGAGCGCGTATGCCAGAGTCCAGCGGCCGGAGCCGGGGAGGCCGGTCAGCCAAATAGTCGCGCCGCGCTGGCCGAAGCGCTCCATGCGCTCGTTCGGACTGACGAAGGTCTTGGGCTCCATCGCCGACTCGGCGTGTAGCTCCTTCATGACCTCGTCGAGATCCTGATCGCTCCCCTCGAGTGAGATCATGCCGGCGGCGACCGTGTTGTTGGTCAGGGTGTCGATGACGATGAAGGCGCCGGTCTGGCGATTCTTCTGGTAATCGTCGACGTAGAGGGCACGGTGGCAGCTGAGGCGCACCTTGGCGATTGCGTTGAGCTCGATCCCCTCGGTCGGTTTTTCCTCGAGGGTTTTCATGTCGACCTCGAAGTAGATTTTGTCGATTTGAGCGCGCACCGTTTGGGTGGTGTGCTTGACCAGGTACGCCTTTTCGGTGTCGAGCGGTTTTTCGTCCATCCACACGATGTGCGCATCGAAACGCCGCGTGACCCGCGGAAGGTTACCGGGCTTGACGATCATGTCGCCGCGGCTGATGTCGATCTCGTCTTCGAGTCGAATCGTCACCGACTGGCCCGCCCAAGCTTCTTCGAGCTCGCCATCATAGGTGTCGATCGCTGCGACCTTGGACGCCTTGCCCGAGGGTAGGGCTACGATCTCCTCGCCCTTGGCGATCACGCCCGAGGAAACCTCGGCCGCAAACCCTCGGTAGTCTAGGTCAGGCCGGATCACGTACTGCACCGGGTAACGGAAGTCATCCAAATTACGATCCGCGAACACGGGAACCGTCTCGAGATACCCCAGCACGCTGGGCCCGTCGTACCAAGGTGTTTTGTCGCTGTCGCTCACGACGTTGTCACCAACGAGGGCGCTAATCGGGAAGAACTGAATGTCTTTGAAACGCAGCGTCTTGCCGAACTCCGTGAAGTCGGCGGTGATCTCTTCGTAGACCTGCTGCGAATAGTCCTTGAGGTCCATCTTGTTCACACAGACCGCGAGATGCGGGATGCCGAGCAACGAGGCGATGTACGCGTGACGCCTCGACTGTTCGAGGACCCCGTGCCGCGCGTCGATCAAAATCAGCGCCACGTCGGCAGTCGACGCGCCCGTGACCATGTTGCGGGTGTACTGGATGTGGCCCGGGGTGTCCGCGATGATGAACTTCCGCTTGTCGGTCGCGAAGTAGCGGTAGGCGACGTCGATGGTGATCCCTTGCTCGCGCTCGGCCTTGAGGCCGTCCGTCAGAAGCGCCAGGTCCGGCTCGTCGCTCTGCGAAGCGGCCCGAACGGCGGCCATCTGGTCCTCGAACACCATGCCGGTGTCGTAGAGGATGCGTCCGATCAATGTGGACTTACCGTCGTCGACCGAGCCTACCGACACGAACCGGAGCAGCTCTTTCTTTTGGTACTTCGCGAGGTAAGCCTCGATGTCCTCGCGCATCAGATCTTTATCGTCTGTCATGACGTTCCCTAGAAGAGCCCGGCGGTGGGCCTAGAAGTAGCCCTCGCGCTTTTTGACTTCCATCGACCCTTCTTCGTCGAAGTCGATGAGGCGCCCCTGCCTTTCCGAGAAGCGGTTCAGGAGCATTTCCTGGATGACTTTGGGGACGGTGTCTGCCTCGGATTCCACGGCGCCGCTCAGGGGGTAGCAGCCGAGTGTCCGAAAGCGCACCTTCTTCATCTGGGGCTTCTCGCCCGGCTCGAGCCGCATGCGATCGTCATCGACGAGGATCCACGTGCCGGAGCGTTCGACCACCGGTCGCTCTTTCGCGAAGTACAGCGGCACCACGGGGATGTCCGCGAGCCAGATGTAGAGCCAGACATCGAGCTCCGTCCAGTTGCTCAGCGGGAACACACGGACGTTTTCGCCCTTCTTGATTTTCGCGTTGTAGAGGTTCCAGAGCTCGGGGCGCTGATTCTTCGGGTCCCACTGGTGGTGCCTGTCGCGGAACGAAAAAATGCGCTCCTTGGCCCGCGACTTCTCTTCATCGCGGCGCGCTCCGCCGAACGCGCAGTCGAACTCGTACTTGGTGAGCGCCTGCTTCAACCCGTCCGTCTTCATGACGGTGGTGTACTTGTTGCTGCCGAAATCGAAGGGGTTCATCCCCATGGCAACGCCTTCTTGGTTGATGTGCTTGATCAGCTCGCCCTTGAGATTTGCCTCGATCGTATCGCGGTAGCGATACATGTCCTGGAACTTCCAGGTCGTGTCGACGTGCAATAACGGGAAGGGCAGGGGACCCGGGGCGAACGCCTTCTCGGCTAGGCGAAGCATGACGGTGGAGTCTTTCCCGACCGAGTACATCATGACGGGATTGTCGAACTCGGCCGCGGCCTCGCGGATGATCTGGATACTCTCCGCTTCGAGTTGGCGGAGCTGGCTTAGCTTGCGCTCGCTTGGTTGCACCGGCGGTTCCTAGGGCAGTCGTCGTTGGGACGCCAGTCTATACGCGAGTTGCGCACGAGTTCAATGCCCAAGGGCTCTTCCGGAAAGCGACGCAGCCAAGCTCATGCTAAGAAAGAGTTGCAGAGCATGTCGGCTATCGTTTGGATGGATATGGAGATGTCGGGCCTCGAGCCCGAAACCGAGCGCATCTTGGAGGTTGCAGTTCTCGTCACGGACGGTGAGCTGAATGTCGTCGCGGAAGGACCGAACTTGGTCCTGCACCAGCCGGACGCGGTGCTCGACGCGATGGACGAATGGAACACGAGCCATCACGGGCAGTCGGGTCTGACCAAGCGCGTCCGTGAGTCGACCATCGATGAGGCCCAAGCGTCCGCAGCGCTGCTCGCTTTTCTCGCAGAGCACACCAAGAAAAGGAAGGCGCCGCTCGCCGGCAACTCGATTCATCAGGATCGGCGTTTCGTCGCCCGGTACCTGCCCGAGGTGGAAGACTGGCTCCACTACCGCAACGTCGATGTCTCGACGATCAAGGAGCTCGCGCAACGTTGGTACCCGAAGCAGTACTCTGGTCGCCCGACGAAGAAGGGAAGCCACCGCGCGATGGACGACCTGCTCGAGTCGATCGAGGAGCTCAAGTACTACCGGAAGGCTTTGTTTCTTCCCACGGATTCATGAGGCTCGCTGTGGTTCTGCTGGTCGTGTGTGTGGGTTGCGCCGGCGCAATCAAACCCGACACAGAGACCGCCGAGTCGATCGTTCGTAGCCAAGCAGCGCCGCGATCCGTGGTTGACGCAGCCTCGGGGAGGTCCATTGAGCCAGAGGCGTTCTTCGCGATACTCCGCACGAAAACCGTCGTATATGTTGGCGAGCGTCACGACGACCCCGCCGACCATGGGGTGCAGTACGCGATCCTTCGCCAACTGCACCGTGACGAGGTGTCCCTCGCGATCGGAATGGAGATGTTTCAAACTCCGTTTCAGGAACCGCTCACCCAATGGAGTGCCGGGCTGATCGACGAAACCGTCCTGCGCCGGGAAACCGAGTACGACGATCGTTGGGGCTTCGATTTCAGCATGTACCGGCCGATCCTCGAGTACGCGCGCAACCGCGGTATCGAGGTGGTTGCCCTCAACACGCCGCGCGAAGTGGTCTACGCCGTGGCAAAGGACGGGCTTGACTCGCTGTCTGTGGAGCAAGCCTCCGACCTGCCGGAGCTCGATCTCGCCAATGAGCAGCACCGCGCGCTCTTCGACTCGGAGTTCGACGCAGGAGAACACGCTGCCAGCGATGGCGTGGACCAGTACTACGAGGCACAGGTCGTATGGGACGAGACGATGGGCTCGCGAGTCGCCGAGACCCTCAGCCGACTGGACGGGCCTGCCAAAATGATCGTGTTCGCCGGTCGAGTGCACGTGAAGCGCGGACTAGGGATTCCCGACCGGGCGGCCAAGCGGGGCGCGACCCCGTACGCCGTCGTGCTTCCGGTTACCGACAAAGAGCTCAAAGCCGAGCTCAAGCGGCCCCCGGAGGAGCGTTCCGCCGACTTTTTCTGGGCCCTGGGCCGCTGAATTCCTGCCTGTTTGCGCTCGGGGCCCGGCCAAACTAGAACACGTTTCAGTTTTGGCCTGCCCGGCGGGCCTGATGCGTTCGAGGCCTCGCGCTCGGAACACCCGAAAGGAAACTCGATGACCGATTGCTTCATCTACGATGCGGTGCGGACCCCGCGCGGTAAGGGACGAAAGAAGGACGGCGCCCTCGCCGATGCGCCACCGCTGCGCATGGCCAAGACCGTGCTCCGGGCGTTGCCTGAACGAGGCGGCTTTGACAGCAAAGAGATCGAAGATGTGATTCTGGGTTGCGTCGAGCCCGTCGGAGAGCAGGGCGCCAACGTCGGTCGCATGGCGGCGATGCTATCGGGGTACGACGACAGCGTTCCTGGAGTTCAGCTCAATCGTTTTTGTTCGTCGGGCCTCGAGGCGGTGAACATCGCCGCAGCGAAAGTGAAGGCGGGCGACGTCGACTTGATCGTTGGTGGCGGGATGGAGAGCATGAGCCGTATCTCGATGGGCGCTGCCGGAGGCGCGTGGTCGACGGACCCGGAGCTCGCGTGGGACACTTCGTTCGTACCTCAAGGGATCAGCGCGGACCTGATCGCGACGAAGCAGGGGTACAGCCGACAGGACGTGGATTCCTTCGCTGTAGAGAGCCAGCGTAGGGCGTCCGCCGCGTGGGAAGGCGGCTATTTCGACAAGTCGATCGTCGCCGTCAAGGACAGCATTGGCGTGATGATGCTCGACCGCGACGAGCACATGCGCCCGGGAACGACACTCGAAGACCTCGGTCAGCTAAAGCCCAGCTTCGAGATGATGGGCCGCAACTTCGGCTTCGACGCCGTGGCGATCGAGAAGCACCCCGAGGTCGAGCAGATCAACCACGTGCATCATGCAGGCAATTCGTCTGGCATCGTCGACGGCGCGGCCGCGGTGTTGGTCGGCAACAAGGAAGCTGGCGAGCGCCTCGGTCTCGAGCCGCGGGCGCGAATCGTGAGGTCCGCGACCGTGGGTAGCGAACCCTGCATCATGCTGACCGGTCCGATGCCCGCCTCGCGCAAAGCGCTCGCGAAGGCGGGGATGCAGACCTCGGACATCGATCTTTGGGAGATCAACGAGGCGTTTTCGGCGGTCTGCCTGCTCTTCATGGAGGAGATGGGCATCGACCACTCGGTCACGAACGTCAACGGCGGTGCGATCGCGTTCGGTCATCCACTTGGTGCGACCGGAGCGATGCTCCTCGGCACTATGCTCGACGAGCTCGAGCGCCGGGACCTCAACACTGCGCTGATCACCCTGTGCGTCGGCGCGGGCATGGGTACTTCAACCATCATCGAGCGGGTTTAGGACAATGGCGATCATCGAATATCGAGTGGAAGACGGCGTTGCGATCCTCACTTGGGACGACAAAGACCGTCCGATGAACGTGCTGAGCGGGGATGCGCTCGCCGAGCTCAGCGCTGGGGTCGAAAAAGCCGTCGCCGACGACGCTGTGAAGGGCATCATCTTGACGTCGGGGAAGCAGGGTGTGTTCGTCGCAGGCGGCGACCTTCAGCAGATTGAGTCGCTCGGCTCCGGCTCGATCGATGCTGCCGACCTCTTGAAGCGCACGAGCGCGGTCCTGGATCAACTTCGGCGGATGGAGACCTGCGGCAAGCCGGTGGTAGCAGCGCTCAACGGGGTGGCGCTTGGGGGCGGTTACGAAATTGCGCTCGCATGTCATCGGCGGATTCTCGTCAATCAGCGGCACGCGCAAGTTGGGCTGCCGGAGGCTGGCCTTGGTTTGATGCCAGGCGCTGGGGGCACGCAACGTTTGCCGCGCTTGGTCGGCGTTCAGAGCGCACTGGGTCTGATCATGCAGGGAAAGCAGCTCAGTCCTGACAAGGCGCTCGAAAAGGGTCTCGTCGACGAGCTCGTCGAACCGCAGGATCTAATCGCGACTGCGAAGAGGTGGATCAACGAGGACGGCAATGCGACGCAGCCTTGGGACGAAAAGCGCTACAAGGTGCCCGGCGGCGGCGCTGACTCAGTCGTGTTCGCCCAGACGATGATGGGCTCGAACGCGATGACCCACGCGAATACTCATGGAAACATGCCCTCGCAACGCGCGATCCTGCAGTCGGTGTACGATGGCTTGGGGCTTCCGATGGATCGCGCCGGCAAAGTGGAGACGCGGCAGTTCATCCGTGTGCTGCAGGATCCGACCGCCCGCGCCATGCTGCGGACCCTGTTTTTCAGTCTTCAGGAGTGCCAGAAGGGGGCGCGCCGGCCAAAGGATGTCCCCCGATTCGACGTCAAGAAGGTGGGGATCATCGGTGCGGGCCTGATGGGGCAGGGCATCGCGCACGTATCCGCCAAGGTCGGGATCGAGGTCGTACTGCTCGACCGCGACCTCGCGAGTGCGGAGCGCGGCAAGGAGAAGGTCAGCAAGACACTCGATCGTCGCCTCAAGAAGGGCCGCACGACCCCGGAGCGCGTCGAAGGGATTCTGAGCCGTATTCACGCGAGCGAAGATTACAGCGATTTCAAGGGCTGTGACGTCGTCATCGAGGCGGTGTTCGAGGATCGCGACATCAAGGCCAAGGTCACCAAGGCCACCGACGAGCAACTCGGCGACGACGCGATCTTCGCCTCGAACACCTCGGGACTCCCGATCACCGACCTTGCGAAGGCATCGAGCCGTCCCGAGAACTTCCTCGGCCTGCATTTTTTCTCGCCGGTCGAGCGAATGCAGATGGTCGAGATCGTGGTTGGGAAGGAGACCTCGCAGGAGACACTCGCCAAGGCATGGGACTACATTCTCAAAATCAAGAAGGCAGGCATCGTCGTCAACGACAGCCCGGGCTTCTACACGAGTCGCGTGTTCGGTACTTTCATCTCGGAAGGAAACCACCTCTTGGTCGAAGGGGTGACGCCCGCGTTGATCGAGAACGCGGCGACGTCGGCCGGAATGCCGATGCCTCCTCTGGGTATTTCCGATCAGGTCGGTCTCGGGACGATGCACAAGGCCGCCAAGCAGGCCGAGAACGACGCGACGGCTGACGGTAAAAAGTGGGAGCCGTCCCCGGCGCAGGCGATCATCGCCTCTCTCATCGAAGATCACGATCGATGGGGTGCGCATCCGCCTCCCAAGGAAGACGGGACCGCTCGCACACCGGGCGGCTTCTACGACTACCATGACGGTGGCAAGAGCCTCTGGCCAGAGCTCGGCACGGCGATGAGCCGTTGGATCGAAACCAACGATGAGCAGCCAAGCGTGGAGGTCGTGCGTCGTCGCTACCAGTTCGTGCAGTGCCTGGAAGCGGCCCGTTGTCTCGAGCAGGGCGTCATCACGGACGTTCGTGACGGCGATGTCGGGGTCGTCATGGCCGTGGGTTTCCCTGCCTTCACCGGCGGGCCGTTCACGTACATCGACAACTACGGCCTGACGGAGTTCGTGCGTGACGCAGACGAGCTGAGCGCCCGCTACGGCGAGCGTTTCGAGCCTCCAAAGCTTCTCCGCGAGATGGCAGCCGAGGGGCGTACCTTCTATTCGTAGTGCTTGCCGCTCAGCGGTAACCTGCCGCCTGTAGCGTGAAGAGATGGGCGTATTGCCCATCCTCGCGCATCAAGGTCTCGTGGGTTCCCCGCTCGGTCACTCGGCCGCCCTCGAGGACGACGATCTCGTCTGCCATGCGGACCGTCGAGAAACGATGAGAGATCAAGATCACCATCTTGTCCTTGGCGAGACGCCCAAAACGTTCGAACACCGTGGCCTCGGCTTCCGCGTCCATCGAGGCGGTTGGCTCGTCGAGGACCAAGAGGTCCGCTTCATCGCGCATGAACGCGCGTGACAGTGCAATCTTCTGCCACTGTCCGAGCGACAGCTCGCGTCCGTCGTCGAACCAGCGACCAAGCTGCGTCTCGTAGCCTCGAGGCAAGAGCTCGATGAACTCGTGTGCCATGCCTTTCTCGGCCGCAGATTGCCATCGCTCCGGGTCGTTGAACCCTCGTACGTCGCCCACGCCGACGTTCTCCCCCGCTGTGAGTTGGTAGCGCACGAAGTCTTGAAAGATCACGCCGACCCTCTTGCGGAGGACGTCGACATCCCAGGCTTCCAAGTCGAGCCCATCGAGCAGGATGCGGCCCTCGGTTGGCCGGTAGAGGCGAGTGAGGAGCTTGATGAGGGTCGTCTTTCCGGCGCCATTTTCTCCGACCAACGCAAGCTTGCGCCCGGGGCGCAGGTGAAGACTCACCTCGTGAAGGGCGTGCGTGTCGGCGTCGGGATAGCGGAAGCTCACATTCTCGAACCGAATGCCGTCGCCAGGCTTGGGGCCTTCTGTCGCCGAGCCTCCTTCGTCTGGCGCCTCGTACTCCAGGTATTCGTAGAGATTCGATAGATAGAGGCTGTCCTCGTACATTCCGCCGATCGACGTGAGCATGGCTGCCAATGCAGATTGCCCCTGCTTGAACACCAAGAGGTACATCGTCATGTCGCCGAGGGTGATCCGCTTAGCCACCGTTTCGAGGACGATCCAGGCGTAGGCGCCGTAGAAGGCCACCGTGCTCAAAAGGCCGAGCACGAAGCCCCAGCCGCCGCGGCGCAGCGTGAGAGCCCGATCTTCCGTGTACAACTGGCGAAAGATCTCGCGATATCGATCCAAGAAAACGGGCCCGAGGTCGAACAGCTTGACCTCCTTCGCGAAGTCCTCCCGGGCAAGCAGAACCTCGAGGTAGTTCTGCTTTCGGGTTTCGGGCGCACGCCATGTGAACAGTCGAAAAGCGTCCGCCGAGAACCGCGTCTCGACGAAGAACGAAGGGATCGCGGCGACTACCAACACGGCAAGCGCCCACACGGAGAGCTGCAACAGAAGTCCACTGTAGGCGACCAACGAGATGGAATGTTGCGCTAGCTGAAAGCTCCGCATCACCAAGCTGAGCGGCCGCTGAGAAGCCTCCCGACGGGCGCGGGTCATGCGGTCGTAGAGCTCCGAATCTTCGAATGCTGCCAGATCGAGGGTTAGCGCTTTTTCGAGGATCATCTCGTTGACCCGTTGACCGAGGAGCGCGCGCAAGAGCTGCTGGCACGTATTCAGCCCTCTTTGCGCGCCCGCGAGCACTGCCACCAGCGCAAGCTCCACCGCGACCCAAGTTAGGGCTGCGCGCTGATCCTCTCCCGCCCCGCTCTGCGCTGCGCGAACCACGGAGTCGACGATCAACTTGCCTACCCAAGCGGCGCCTGCCGGCAGAACGCCGGCTACCAGGCTCAAGACTCCAAGCGTGATGCTCAAACCCCGGCTCGTCGTCCACACGAGGGTGACCCCGTGCTTGAGCTGACGAAACACACCGAGCAGCTGCGGCCGGTCGAGGCTGGGCCGAGAATCCATCGGCCGAGTCTAGGGCGCTGCCCGCGACACGCCATAGCCCCCGAGCAGGCGGCGTGGCTCCTGACACACGGCCGCGTCTCCAGTGACACGACGACGGTCGACCATAGGCTCCGGATGCAGGCGATTCGGCCTGGCACGGTGCGTGCTCTGTCATGGGGCAGGAGGTTCCATGAACATCAAACGCAGATTCACCATTCCCATCGTCCTCGCCGCGCTGACCGCAGTCGGTTGCAACGAACCCAAGCCGTCCCGTTCCAGCGCGATCGAGCGGGCCACATCCACCGAGCCCCCGCTGACGTCGACGGTTCCGTCGCCTTTGCCAAAAACGGCGCTAGAGAAGAAACCGGAGCTCTCGAAACCGGAGCCGTCCGTTGAGCCCACCCTGCACACCATGGACGGGCTTACGATTCGGCGCCTAGTCACTTCGCCCGAGGTCGAGCACCGCGAGCCCGTTGCCGCGTCGGCTTCCTTCGAACGTGATGAGGAACGGATCTACGCCTTCGTCGAAGTCAGCAACGACTCCGACGAGGCCAAGGTAATGTTGGTTCACTTCATCGGACCCGAGGGACAGGTCAGCGGAGGCATCGAACTGAGTATTCCGCCGGCCGTGCCCCGCTGGCGAACCTGGGCGCACACCAAGCACGCAAAGAAACCCGGGCTGTGGCGCGTGGAGCTCCGAAGCGTGAACGGAGCTCTGCTCGGGGCGCTGCCTTTCGAGGTGAACCCGAGCCGCTAGGGCAAATTGGTGCAACGTGATCGCGATCCGGTATGCTGAGCAGGTGGACGATTCCTCCGTCGTGTCCCGGATCGCGCACGAATCATGCGCACGAGCACCCTCGCTTCTCGCCCAGGGCCACTGGTGGGAGGAGCTCGACCGTGAGTTCGCGCGCCGCCCGGAGGGATTTAATCTCGCGTTGTACGACCGTCTGCGCGTAGGCGCGACCGCGGGCGTCGACACGGTCCTGCGCGCCGCGGCCGCTTCGATGATTTCCAGCATGGCCCTGCCGTTGGGGTACAACCCGATCGAGCTGCGCAAGGCGATGCGTGATACAGAGCTGTACGCCGACATCGCTGAATCGGCTGACCCGGCGCGCTTCTTCGAGACGCCGCCTTCGGGCGTTCGGGTGCGCGCGAAAAAGGGGCGCTGGTTGCCACGTTTTGAGCCGGAAGACGGGATCTGCGAGGCGTTGAGCTTCGATAGTCCGTTTGAGCCTATCCATCCGCGCCAGCGCAAGCCGTATCTGCGGCACACCGCCAACCGGGTAGCGCACGCGCGCTTGCTTCGCCATCGGGGTGACGAGCCACGGCCGACGATCGTTGCGATCCACGGCTTCACCGCGGACTGGTACCTCGTCAACGAATGGTTCTTCGCGCTCCCGTGGTTCTACCGCATGGGTTGCAATATCGTGTTGTTCACGCTCCCGTTCCACGGCCCTCGGCAAACACGATTCTCGCCTTTCTCCGGCCACGGTTACTTTGCGGGTGGCTCCTCACGGCTCAATGAAGCCGTCGCGCAATCGGTTTTCGATTTCAGAATTCTGTTCGACTGGCTGCAGCGAGAACGAGGGGCCGAGCAGATAGGCGTTACGGGACTGAGCCTCGGGGGCTTCACGGCCGCCATGCTCGCGAGTGTGGAAGAGCGATTGTCGTTCGCGATTCCGAACGTCCCCGTCGTGAGCCTGGCCGACCTGGTGCTCGAGTGGCAGCCGATCGGCCTGCTGCTCCGCGGAGCGCTCGCGAGCACGGGGATGGACTTCGCGGAGGTGAGGCGGATGGTTGCCGTGAGCTGTCCACTCACATACGCGCCCGTGCTGCCGCCGGAGCGTTTGATGATCGTCGCCGGTGTCGGCGATCGGCTCGCGCCCCCCAAACATTCACGCCTTCTGTGGGACCACTGGGATCGATGCCGCATCCACTGGTTCCCGGGAAGCCACATCATTCACATGGACCGTGGCGCTTATCTGACCGAGATGGCGCGGTTCATGGTCGGGCGCGGCTTTCTGCCCCAGAGCGAGCTTCCTTCGGGCGATTTACGGTAGATTTTTCGTTGGCGCCGAGTAACCTCGCCGGAACTTCGCCGAACGAGGGTACTCATGGATCGCGTCATTCCACTGTCTCGCCGCAAGGGCGACATCGTTGTTCTGATCTACTTCTGGATCAACATTCTACTCATCACGTACATCGTCGACGTCGAGCAGATCGTACTGCCGGACATCAGCGGCGACTGGGAATACCCACTATGGCCGCCCGCGTTCTTCGTGGACATCATCCATTGGTACGGCAACAACTTCGATCCCGTCCTGATTGCGCGCCCGGTTTGGTGGCGCATGACGATTTGGATCGACTCGCTGTTATTCGGTCCGTTCTACGTCTTCGCGATTTACGCATGGACGAAAGGCAAGAACTGGATCCGCATCCCCAGCATCATTTGGGCTTCCGTGATGCTAACCAACGTCACCATCATCCTCGGCGAGGAATTCATGGGGCCGCACCCGACGCCCTCGCCGCTGTTGGTCCTCGCGCTGAACGCTCCCTGGTTCCTGGCCCCGATTTACGTCATCAAGCGGATGTACAACACTGAGACGCCCTTCACCGAGTCCACCTGAATGGTTGAGTTCGTCGAGCGTTATGGACCGTGGGCAGTCGTGGCTGGCGCGTCCGAGGGGATCGGCGCCTCGTTCTCGCAGAAGCTCGCAGCTCGGGGAATGAACCTGGTGTTGGTCGCGCGCCGGGCCGGCCCCCTCGAGGAGCTGGCCTCCAACCTTCGACACAAACACGGAGTCGAGGTGAAGGTGCACCCGCTCGATCTTGGTTCCCCTGACGCCGTGGCGGGGATGAGCGCGGCGACCGAAGGCTTGGACGTCGGCCTGATGATCTACAACGCCGCGTACTCTCCCATTGGGGCCTTCCTCGACATCGATGTCGGCGAGCACCTCAAGGCGGTCGACGTCAACGTCTACGGCCCCCTTCGCCTGTCACACTATTTCGGACGCCGTTTCGTGCGACGCGGGAAAGGCGGGATCATCCTGATGTCGTCCATGAGCGGCTTGCAGGGCACGGCGATGGTAGCCAACTATGCGGCGACCAAGGCCTACGACATGGTCTTCGCCGAGGGCCTCTGGTACGAGCTTCAACGGCACGGGGTGGATGTCCTGGCATGCGTGGCGGGGGCTACACTGACGCCCAGTTACGAATCATCCACGGACCGTATTCCTACCAGCGGGCTGGCCCGACCGATGCCACCCGACGAGGTCACAGAACAGGCGCTCCTCGACCTCGGCCAACGCCCGCGCGGTGTTTCCGGCAGGCGCAATCGGTTTGCCTCGGCGCTGCTCAGCAGGCTCTTGCCGCGCCGGGCTGCGGTCAACATGGTGAGCAAGGAGACCGAACGCCTGTTTCGCTGACGCTACGATCGCCAGAAGCCAGCGACGTCGCCTACTCGATCGGGGAGCGTGCCAAACTCGGACGGGAGCCCGACGATGATGTATCCGATCCCCCGCTTCCGGCCGACCCGGTTTTGGATGCCGTGGAGCTGAATCGC
>CBDURI010000048.1:0-13234 GCA_965369435.1 uncultured bacterium | reverse complement strand
GCAGCGGCGCCGACCGCTTGCGTCCCGATGCGACAGGCGCGCGTCTCAAGCTCCTCGTCCTGGCCACCAACATCTGCAGCGAGCCCGAGCCTCCCGACATCTGCGGCCAGCTCTGCGTTGACGATGCGGAGTGCGGGATGGGCTTCATGTGCGCGGACGATGGGACCTGCCTAGGGCTGTGCGACGCTCAGGGACAACCGGCAGCCATCTCCGATTTCACCATGGAAAACCACCCGAATTCCAAGTGGTCCCACATCGTCGCTCGCGTTCGATTCACGGTTCCCGAGAGCGCGCGTCCCATGCGTCAATACAGAGTCCTGGCAAGCAAGATCCTCGTCAGCAGCGTGGTCACCGAGGACGCCCATGCCCTCGAGATCACCAGCGCTGGCAGACCCATTCAAGGAGACGGCCTGCATATCCCTGTCGACTCGGAGTGTAGCGGCGCAGACGCAACCGAGACGCTTTGCGCTCCGTTTGTCGCGAACGAAGAAGGCGAGTGCGAGAACGGAATCGACGTCGACGGGGACGGCGATTGCCTGGACCCGGGCGACGTCATCGTCGTCAACGTGGCGTTCGATGCGCATGAGACCCGATACGAGCTAGAGATCACAGCGACGGACCTATGCCAAGGGCGGAGCGACCCGGTCACCGCGGGCCTCACGACGACGCCGATCGACTTCACCACCGTTCCTCCGTGCTTCGTCGCCACCGCGGCCTATGGCTCGCCCTTGGCCGATGAGATTTGGGCGCTCCGGCGCCTTCGT
This sequence comes from uncultured bacterium, assembly GCA_965369435.1. GTDB lineage: Bacteria > Myxococcota_A > Polyangia > Polyangiales > Houyiibacteriaceae > SG8-38. The sequence continues at coordinate 12,470 of CBDURI010000048.1, read as the reverse complement.
GACCGTTACCTGATGACCAACCCAACGGGCCGCGCGTTCGTCGATGCGTATTATTCGGTCGGTCCGTACGCGGCCGATATCATTGCCGAGCACCCATGGATGCGAACCACCACCCGACTCGTTCTGACCCCTCTCGTCGCCCTCGCGCGCTACGTCACCACGCAAAAACAAGGCGAAAACGACTCCGCCGTGCGCTGAAGCTGGCCATCGTCCTTGCCCTCGGGACGGCCGCTGGCTGCGCAACGGTCAAGCCCTACGAGCGCGAATACCTTTCTCGTCCCAGCATGGACTTCGAGCGCGAGGCGACCGAAGCGAGGTTCTACACCCACGTCCTCGACGCCCGTGAAGGCGCCACCGGAGGTCTCGGAACCGCCGGCGGGGGATGCGGGTGCAACTAGAAACCCGGCGTCGCAGGTCGAGATCGATGGCGCTCCGCTTGCTCCTCGCTGCCGGCATCATGCTCCTCGGCCTGTACCCGAAGCACTCGATCGCAGACGCAGTCACGGGCACTTGGACGGGCGACGCACAGTTGCGCGGGAACTACTATTGGGACCGGAGCACGCGCGTTCTCGCGCCCGAGATCATCGCGCAACTCGAAGCTCCGCAAGGGAGTCGCATGCGCGTCGACTACTTGATCGATTCGATCACGAGCGCGAGCATCGCCGCAGGCTCGCTCGAAGACACGCGCTTCACTGAAGTGCGTCACGATGTGGACCTCAAAGGGGGCCACGAGTTCGTGGAGCGCGAGAACCCCGTCGACCTGTTCGGGGGGGTTCGCTTCAGTCGCGAACCGGACTACTTCTCGTTCGCCACGCTGTTCCAGCCGACGATTTGGCTCGCCGACCGGGCAACGATGTTTCGGGGTCGAATTAGCTATCGCCACGACGAAATCGGCCAGAATTTCCGGGGTGGATCGCAGCAACGCCCTGGCAACATGGGGGGCACGAGCGCTGATCGGTTCAGAGAGACCCTCGACGCAGTTTCACTGGCGGCTGGCTGGGAGCAGGTCCTCACGCCGACCCTCGTGCTCGAGGTTTCGTACGACTTTACCTACCAGTGGGGTTTCCTCGCCAACCCGTATCGATCGGTGTTGGGGGGCCAACGTCCCGAAGAGCACCCCGATCAGCGCTTCCGTCACTTGCTGTCGTCCCGGCTCGCTTGGTACATCCCTCGCTCGCGTACCTCGCTACAAGTCCTCTACCGCTCGTACGTGGACGATTGGAAGCTCGGCGCGATCAACCCAGAGTTTCGCATCTACCAAGAGATGTCTCCGTTCTTTCAAACACGACTGCGCTACCGCTACTACAGGCAGACGTCCGCGTTCTTCTACAAGAGCAACCCAAACGACTACACCTTCGAGGACCCGTACGTCACCGCCGACCCCAAGCTGAGCGCCTTCCACATCAACGAGCTCGGCATCCAGCTCCTCGTCCTCGGTGCATTCCTAGAAGGCAGAGCCCATCGCTCCATCGCCGGTGCTCAGTTCGACATCAGCTTCAACTACCGCTGGAACACCAACGCCTACGGCAACCAAGTCGTCGCCCAAACAGGCCTACGGATCCCGTTTTAGGGGTCCGGAACCTGGCCCTTCGAGTGGCTGACTGTCATTCCACGGGCTGACGATGCGGGGGCCCGTCCCCAACTGGATGGAGACCGCGTGAAGTAGGTGGTGGCCGGGCGAAGGGCCACCGTACAGCGGGTCGCCCAGGAGGGGGTGGCCGATCGAGGCCAGGTGAACGCGGATCTGATGACGGCGCGCGTGGTTGGCGCGGACTTCGATGAGCGAGCCGTGCTCGGCGGGGGTGCTGGTGAGGATCTCGGTCGTTGCGGGTTGGGCGCCTAGGCGTTTGATCTCGCGGGGGTCGGTACAGGCGCGCACTCTTCTGCTGTCGCGGGGGTCGTTGGCGATCGGCGTGTCGATGATCATCGGGGCGGGGACGATGCCTTGGCAGCGAGCGAGGTATCTCTTTTCGATCTCGCCGGCCTGGAGCTGTTGGCGGAGTGCGTCGAACGTCGCTTGGTCGCGGGCCGCGAGCATCACGCCCGACGTGTCGTTGTCGAGTCGATGAAGAATGCCCGGTTCCCGTTTGCTGTAGCCAACGTCGCGCATCTCCGGGTAGTGCGCGACCAACGCGCCAGCCAAAGTGCCGACCTCGCCTTCCTTCAACGGATGACTCGGGACTCCCGCGGGCTTGGCGACGACCACGTAGCCCACGTTTTCGACCAGGACCTCCAACGAAAGATCCGGGTCGGGCGCGGCGTAGAAATCAACGGGCCCCGGGAGGCTCTCCAAGGTCACGCGGTCGCCCACCGAGACGGTGTAGCTCTTCTTCACCCGGCGCCCGCCGACCCTAACGACGCCTTCTTCGATAAGCCTTTTTGCCCTGGCTCGACTGAGCTCCGGCACACGGCGGGCGAGCACCACATCGACCCGCTGTCCTGCGTCCCCCTCTTCAATCTCGAGCTCCGCGACCGACATCTGCCTCCCCCTCCCACACTCTAGAGCACTTTTCCATGCCGTTTGCGCCCGCAGGGCGCGCGTCTACACTCCGAAACCAGTGTCCAAGCGTGATTACTACGTGATTCTCGAAGTCAGCCGCACCGCCGCCGGGAACGAGATCAAGCAAAGCTATCGTGCGCTCGCGATGAAGTACCACCCCGACCGCAACCCGGATGACCCGGCGGCCGAGGATGCCTTCAAAGAGGCAAGCGAAGCGTATGCCGTCCTGAGTGACCCGGATCGCCGCAAGCAGTACGACCGATTCGGTCATGCGGCGTTCGACAGCGGCGGCGCTGGTTTCGAGGCCGGCGACTTCGGCGCGGTGAGCGACATCCTCGAAGGTTTGTTCGGCGAGGTCTTCAGCGGCGGGCGCCGCAAGCGCAGAGGGGGTCGCGACCTCACGTACGATTTGGAGATTTCCTTCGTCCAAGCGGCGCTCGGCATCGACAAGAAGATCGACGTGAGTCGTCCAGCACCCTGCGCGGCGTGCAGCGGATCGGGCGCCGAGCCCGGCACGCCCATCCACAAGTGCAACGTCTGCCAAGGCCGCGCTCAGGTGAAGTATCAGCGCGGCCTATTCGCCGCGACGCGACCGTGTCACGCGTGCCGCGGCACCGGCAAGAAGATCCCGACGCCGTGTGACGCATGCAAAGGCACGGGCAGCAAGATGCGCTCCGAATCGATGAGCGTGAAGATACCCGCCGGGGTTCAAGATGGCGCGGTCCGCACCGTCCGAGGCGCGGGCGAAGCGAGCCCAGGCGGCAACGGCGACCTTCATATCAACATCAAGGTCAGCGACCACTCGCTGTTCCAGCGCGAGGGCGCCGACATCTTGGTGTCGATTCCGATTTCGTTCCCCCAGGCGGTGCTCGGGGCGAGCATCGATGTCCCCACACTCGACGGCCAAGTGGTCATGAAAGTCCCACCGGGAACGCAGTCCGGAAAGATATTCCGCCTGCGGGGCAAAGGAATTCCAGTCTATGGGGGCTATGGAAAAGGCGATGAGCTCGTGACCGTCGTGGTCGAGGTGCCGCAGGAAGTGAGCCGGCGTCAGCGCAAGCTGATCACCGAGCTGGCTCAAGAAATTGGCGACGAGACCCACCCGCAGCAAGCGAGCTTCCTCAAGAAACTGCGCGGCCTGTTCGACGCCTAGTCACCTGATCGCTTGCGCTCGAGCCCGGGCTTGCCAAGGTACGCGCATGCGAACCGCAGCCCTATTCATGTTGGCCGGCGTACTCCTGGTTGGGTGCCCGAAAGAAAAAGACGCACAGAGCACGAGCCGAGGCGAACAAAGCCCTGCGCCGGCCCGAGAGGAGGCCGACGAGGGGACCCCTGAAGGAGACGAGGTGACCCCCGAAGGACAAGCGCCCGATCGGTACACCGTCGAGCTCGACACCACCAAAGGCACCATCGTCATCGACGTTCGCCGCGACTGGGCTCCGCATGGCGCCGACCGCTTCTACGAGCTGGTGCAAAACGGGTACTACACCGACGTTGCGTTCTTCCGCGTCATCAGCGGTTTCATGGCTCAGGTAGGAATCAGCGGGGACCCCGCGCTCAACACGGAGTGGCGTGCAAAGCCAATCCCCGACGACCCGGTCAAGGCGAGCAATGCGCGGGGCACCGCAACCTTTGCGACGTCGGGGCCCAACTCGCGAACGACGCAGTTCTTCATCAGCTTCTCGGACAACTCCCGCCTCGACGGGATGGGCTTTGCGCCGTTCGGCAAGATCAAAGACATGGCCCCGGTCGAAGCGCTGTACAACGGCTATGGCGAAGGAGCCCCCCGGGGCCGCGGTCCCGATCAAGGGCGGATGCAAGCAGAGGGCAACACCTACCTCCGGGAGAGCTTCCCGAAGCTCGACTACATCAAGAGCGCCAAGATCATCGAGTGACGCGGCTAGTGACTCGGCCGGCGTGAACTTGAAAATCGACCCGGTCGTTCTCCAGCAAGATGAACTCGGGATGCGTGGTCGTCAGGAAAACCTGGCCACCCGTATGGCTCAACACCTCGAAAAACCTGCGATTTCGGCTCCGGTCGAGCTCGCTCGATACGTCGTCCAGCAGGAGGATCGGCACCCGGCCGGTGCGCTCGCTCAGCAGGTCGAGCTCTGCGGTCTTGAGTGCGAGGACGATGGTCCGATGCTGTCCCTGCGAGCCGTGGTGACGCGCTCCGACTTCGTGTAGCCGCAGTCCGAGGTCGTCCCCGTGCGGTCCGTCCGCCGTGAAACCTCGGGCTCGATCTTTGTCGAACGAGCGCTCGAGGGCTTCGGCAATGGCGTCCTCCGTGGGTTCGACGCGTGGCAAGTACCGAACCCCAAGCGGGGTATCACCAGCGAACACATCGGAGAAGGCGCGCACGACCCTCGGCGCCAGATCATCGATCAAGCGTCGGCGAGCCTGTCCGACAATAGCCCCTGCCTTGCTCAGGATGGCGTCATAGGCCCGAACTGAACGTCGGTCAGTACGTTCGTCCTTGAGCAGGCGGTTGCGGCTCCGAAGGGCCTTCTCGTACGTTGCGAGGGTCGAGCCGTAGATCGGATCCATCTGCTCGAGCATTCGGTCGAGAAACGCGCGGCGTCTATCGGGCGCACCTGAAGCAAGGATCAGGTCTCCCGGATGAAACAGCACCATTCTGACGGTCTGGTGCCACGCGCTGGTCGAGCGCGGACGTTTGCCGTCGAGCTGAAGACGGCGTCGCTGCGAGCGACCGATGTCGATCCGCAGCTTGTTCGCCGCCGGCCCTCCTTCCAAGGTCGCTTCGAGCGAGGCACTGTCCGATTCGAGCCCGATCAGGTCGTCCGTCTTCGCGCCACGAAAGCTCCTGAGTGCCCCAAGGTAGTAGATCGCCTCGAGCAGGTTGGACTTCCCTGCTCCGTTGTCGCCGTGGATCACGTTGAAATGCGACCCAGGCTCAAACGCGAGGGGTTGGAGGTTTCGAAAGCCGCGTACGCGCAAGGCCGTCACCCGGCTGGGGGTCTCCGCGCTCCGCGAATCGGAAGTCAACGCCCTGCTCCGCTCGACTAGATGCGCATGGGCATGATGACGCCGATGAACTCGGAATTGTCACCGACGGGCTTCACCACCCCGGGGTCACGTTCCCCACTGAGCTCGATCGCAATCTCGTCGTGCGTCATCGCGCTGAGCGCATCGAGCAGATACCGCGCATTGAAGCCGATTTTGAGCTCGTCCCCGGCGTAGTCGACGTCGACCTCCTCGCTGCCCTCGCCGACCTCGGGGTTTTGGCTTTGCAATCGCAACACGCCCGGAGTGATCATCAGCTGAACGCCGCCGCTCTTGTCGTTCGCCACCAGGCTGATGCGCCTCAGCGCTTCGACCAACGGTCCACGTGCAGCGATGACCGTTCGACTTTGCTTGCTCGGGATCACCTTGTTGTATGGCGGGAAGTTCTCATCGGCGAGCTTCACGCTCAGACAAAGGTCTTCCCGCTGAAAGAATGCGTTCCCGCCGGACGTGGCGATGCCGATGGTCGGCGCATTCTCGCCCTTGCCCTTCCCGGCTTTGATGTCGTCCAAGAGCCGCTTTAGCTCGCTGATCCCCTTGTGCGGGACCAGCATGCTGAAGTTCAGCATGGACCCTTTCCCGCCGACCGTCTGCTCCGCTTTCGACAAGCGATGGCCGTCCGTGGTCACCATCCGAACCACCTTGCCATCGCCCTCGAAAAGCGTTCCGGCCAGATGTGGTCGGGTATCGTCGTGAGACATCGAATACTGCGTCAGCGCGATCAACTGGGCGAGGCGGGCGGTCTCGAGGTGCACGAAATCCGCATCGCCCGGATTGGGCAGCGGGGGGAAGTCTTCGCCCGGCATCGCGGGGATCCGGTACCGAACCTTGCCGCACTTGAGCTCGACCGCATGGCTGTCGCTGAGCTTCCAGCTGACCTCACCCTCGGGGAGATTCTTGACGATGTCGAACAGCGTGCGTGCTGCCACGGCAATCGTCCCGCCCTTCTTGATGTTCGCGGGAACGACTGCAGTCACGCCAAGGTAGAGATCGGTCGCGGACAGGCGAAGCCGGTCTGGGCCTTCCGCCGTAAGCAGCACGTTGGACAAGATGTGCATCGAGCTTTTGCGATCAGCTACTCCGTGGGTCCGTGCGAGACCGCGGAGGAACTGTTGCTTGTCGATCGTGAGCTCCATGGTTCGGTTCACTTCCTAGATGACTGTGTCTGTTTATCCACCGCGTTAGATCTATAAATTTTAAAATTAGTCTTCGTCTTAACAGCTGTGAATTGTGAATGAAGCAAGGTAACCATTTGGAAAAACTAAGCTTTGGTCGATTTCCGACGTGGTGAAGAATCGTGAGGCGAATGGGGAGAACCCATGCTTCGAGTGATTCTCAGGTTCTTACCCCAGGTTGATCGCAGCTTGGGCACAGGTCGCGCATAGGCGGGGGTATACACCAAAAGCGTGTGGAAGGCCCGGCTAGCCAAGACCTCCCACACAGCCCCCGTGAGGCGAAAATTGCGACGCCATCAGATACCGAGCTTGCGCTCGATGGCACCCACGGCGCCCAGAACCCGTTCGTCTTGATCCTCGATCAGGCCGCTGATCTTGCGAACGGCGCTCATGACCGTGGTGTGGTCCTTGCCGCCAAAGCGTTCGCCCAGCTCCGGGTAACTGGTTCCGAGCCGCTGCCTGCAGATGTACATCGCGATCATGCGTGGAAAGCTGACTGCGCGGTGACGCCGCCGAGATTTGAGGTCGGCCAGCCGGATGCCAAAGTAGCCACAGGCGATGCGTTGGATGTCTTCGACGCTCGTCTCGGTGTCCTGATTCGGGACGGCGGTTCGCATCGTCTCCTTGGCTAGCTCGAGGTCCATCGGAAGCCCGAGAAGCTCTGCCCTCACGGCGATCCGCAGGAGGGTGCCTTCGAGCTCCCGGACGTTGCTGCGAACGGTTTGCGCTACAAAGAGGGCGACCTCGCCCTGAAGGTCGATCCCTTCGCTCTCGGCCTTCTGTTGCAAGATGGCGATGCGGGTATCGAGCTCAGGCGCCTGGACGTCGGCGACCATCCCGGATTGAAAGCGACTGATCAGACGTTCCTGCATCTCCGCGATCTGATGTGGATAGACGTCCGATGTGACGACGATCTGCTTGTCCGAGTGATACAGGGCGTTGAACGTGTGGAAGAATTCTTCCTGGGTCTGCTCCCGGCCGGCGAGGAACTGGATGTCATCCATCAACAAGACGTCGCACTGTGTCCGGTACCGCTCTCGGAACGTATTGATCTGGTGGTTCTGTAACGACCAGATGAATTCATTGGTGAATTGTTCCGCCGATACGTAGCGAATCCGCGACCGCGGGTTGCGCTGCGAGACGGCGTGACCGATGGCGTTGACCAGATGGGTCTTTCCGAGACCCACGCCTCCGTAGATGAAGAGCGGGTTGTATCGGCTGCCTGGATCGGAGCCGCAAGCGACGCTGGCTGCGTGTGCGAGCTGATTCGCTGGGCCGACGACGAAGTTCTTGAAGCGGTACTTTGGGTTGAGATCGGTGTTCCCGGGAGCCTTCGGGGTCGCGCGTGGGGCACGGGGAGCCGGTGGTGGTGTCGATTCCCGCGAGGCTTGCGCCTTGTCGCGCAGCGTCTCATCGAGCTCCCAGCGAACCTTCTGAGGCACGGGCGTGTCGCCGGCCGTAGCCTGCAAAGTCTCGAGGATCATGTCGAGGTAGTGCGCAGCGATCCACTCGGCAAAGAACTGATTCGGGATGCGCAGAACGATGGAGTCGCTCTCGATGCCACCGAACTGAAGAGGCCGCAGCCACGTTTCAAAGTTCTCGTTCGAGAGCTGTCCCTTCAGAGTCCCCAGCGTTTGTTCCCACAATTGTTCCATCGTCTCCTTACCCCCGAAAAGCTCGCAATTCAGCACCAACGTCCCCAAGCTATCCACAGCTAGCCTGGACCGAGCGATCGGCCATTTATCCACCAACATCCACCAACATTCACCGACCCTGGCGAGCGCCGACTGGTGTCCTTCGAGTGAAGGGCGCCGAAACTAGCAACGAGTTTCAGAAGCGTCTACGGGAATCGACAAACAAATTTCTAACCGCTTGTGATCGCGAAAGATTAACGCGCAGTTTTTTTGACAGCTACCTGCACATCTTTACGCGTTGTATTTTGGCTGTTGACAAAGTGTTGTGATCATTCCGAATTACGTCGTGTTATCGTTTGCGCAACATCCAGCGCGTTCTATCTCCCATTTCGTCCACAGCGGTTGGTGATTTTCCGCGCACTCGATCGTACCCGAACGGTATGAGTTGCGAGTCGGCTCCACAACTTATCCACCGACAACTCACGATGTTTCCGTTGGGTTTCGAGCGCCCGCAAAGACGACAATTTGGAAGGGCGATCCAACGCTGTTAGCTTCCGCGGGAGTAGTATTCATGGGGCGAACACGAGCTTTATGGGGGACCGCGATCGTCGGTCTCCTGACCGCATTGTGCCCGACGCGAGTTGCGTGGGCGCAGGCAACACCTTCGGGTGTCGGCGGCATTGCTACCCCCGACCTCATACCGACTGAAGATACGCTCGACACGATCTACGGGCTGTCGATGGGCTCCGGTGCACGAGCCGGCGCCATTGGAGTCTCGGCGCTCGCCTACAACACCTCCAACATGGCCGCCGTGTCGAAGTACGACGTCGAAGCGTTCTCCCAGATCATTGGTGGCAACAAGAGCGACGGCGGAACGTACTGGACCATGGGCAGCTCGATCGCCGACTCGACCACCAGCAAGAAGATCGCGATGGGCACCAGCTTCCGTGGGGTGTTCTCCGGCGCGAACAGGCGATACAGCGGTTGGGACTGGCGCTCGGGCATCGGCATCCAAGCCGTCCCTCAACTTGGGATCGGGGTCGCATTTCGCTGGGCGAAGCTGAAGTCCGATCGCGTCGACGGTCAGCGCGTCGGTCCCTCCTTCGAGGGCGTCACGATGGATGCGTCGCTAACGGTCACGCCCATTCCTTGGCTCCGCGTATCGGGCCTCGGTTACAACCTCATCAAAACGAACTCGGCGCTGGCTCCTCAGATGGCTGGGGCCAGCCTGAGCCTCGCGCCGGTCGAGAGCTTCAACTTCGGCGGCGACGTGCTCTTCGACTTCACCACATTCGAAAAGACGAAGCTGATTGCGGGCGCGGGCGTGAGCTACACCGCTGGCGAGATGATTCCGCTCCGCGTCGGGTACCGACGCGACGCTGGCCGCAATCTCAACCAAATCACAGCGGGCGCGGGCTACGTCAAGGGGAAGGTTGGCGCCGAAATCGCGCTGCGGCAGGACATCAAGGGCCGCAAGGAGACCTACCTCATCCTCATGTTCCGCTTCGTGGTGCAGTAGCGGCTATTTCGAGCTCTTCTTCTTGCTTTCGCTTCTGCGCTTGTCTTTGTTCTTGTCTCGGTTTTTGGCCCGCGTCAGTCCGAAGTGGACGACCCCAGGGATGTGACGCCCCGCAAACGCGCCCACCTTGCCGTGCCCCGTAAACGTGTACTCGCGCTTCCGCCGCGCGATGGCGTCGATCATCGCGCGCGCCGCGCGATCGGCCGGCCACATGAGGTTCTTCGGGCGACCGTCTTTACGGGATGCGTCGTAGCGGCCCTGGTTGTCGACCTGGGCGATTTCGCTCTCGATGAAGCCTGGGTGGACCGTGGTGCATGTCACGCCGCTGCCGTGAAGCTCGATGGCGAGCGCTTGGCCGATGGCCCGAACAGCGTATTTCGACGCGGAGTACGCGCCGACTCCCGGTGTCGACAGCATCGCGGCCACACTCCCCACGAGAGCCAGGCGCCCGTTGCGTTCGCGTAGGTGGGGGATCGCGTAGCGCGCGGTCATGGCGGTACCGATCACGTTCACGTCGAGCTGGCGCCGCCAATCGGCCGCGGAGAGCTTTTCGATCCGGCCGGCAACGGAAAAGCCGGCGTTGGCGACCGCGACATCGAGACCGCCGAACGTGCGCACGACCTTTTGTACGGCCTCGGCGACCGAGGCCTCGTCGGTGACGTCGCATCGAACGGCAAGCCCCTTGGCGCCGCGCGCCTCGAGCTCCTGCACCACTTCTTGAAGCCGGTCTTCACGCCTCCCCGACACAGCCACGGCGGCGCCTTCATCCGCGAACCCGAGGGCGAGCGCGCGTCCGATCCCGCTGCCGCCGCCCGTGATCCAAACGACTTGGTTGTCGAAACGCTTGGCCATGGTCTGCGCGTAGCAGCTCCCCGCGTCGGCTGCCACGGGCGGACAGGGCGTTACTCAGCCGTCCGATCAGCCGTCTCGTCGACGGCTGCCGCGCCCGGGTCCGTGGCCCATCGTTTCATGGGTGCAAACCACTTGGACACGCGCGCCGCCAGGTCCACGTCGAGTCGGTACAAGCAGGGCACCACCAATAGCGTAAGCAGTGTCGAGAAGGTCAGGCCGTAGACGATCACCTGCGCCATCGGGGCGAGGTGGGGAAGGCTTTCGGTCGCGAGCGACAAGGGGAAGAGCCCCGCGATCGTGGTCACGCTGGTCAAGAAGATCGGCCTGAGGCGCAGCCTCCCGGACTCGACGATCGCTTCGTCGAGCGCCATGCCGCGATCGCGCCGCTTGTTGATGAAGTCGACCAACACCAACGAGTCGTTCACCACGATTCCAGTGAGCCCGACCACTCCCACGAGGGCAATCAATCCGATCGGCTTGGGACTGAGCAGGAAACCGCCAGCCACACCGATGAAGGACAGCGGGATCGCCGCCATCACGACCGAAGGCTGGGAGAAGCTCCGGAATTGCGTTGCGAGGATCGTGTAGATCAGCAGCATGGCGACGACGAACGCCTGGAGCAGCGACTGGACGGATTCTTCGGTCTCCTCGAACTGCCCGCCGTATTCGAAGCGAATGTCGGGGTTTGCGGCCTCGAGCGGCTCGAGCCGCTCCTGGAGCATCGAGTTCACCTCTCCGCTGTTCGTGACTTCTTCGTCGATGCCCGAAAGCACGCTCACGACGCGTTTCTGTTGGTAGCGGCGGATCACGCCCGGGCCCCGCCCGTAGGACACATCCGCGATTTCGCGGATCGCCACCTCGTCGCCATTGGGCGCGATCAGTTGCAAGGACGCGATGCGGGCTGGGTCCTGCTGTACCTCCTCTTGCAGCTGCACGACGATGTCGATCTCGTCATCCCCTTCACGCAGCGTTGCTGTGGGAGTCGCCCCGAACGCGCTTCGGAGCCATCGGCTGACCATCTCGGGCGTGAGCCCATGAAGCGCTGCGCGTTCCTCATCGACCTTGATCTGCAGCTCCTGCTTCCCAAGCTCGTAGTCGTGGCTCGAGTTGCGCGTTCCTTTGATGACGCGAACCTCCGCAAGCACCTGCTCTGCGAGCTCGACGAGGCGCTCGTAGTCGTCGCCGCGTATGCGCACCGCTACGGGCGCGCCGCGCGGGGGGCCGGGCCTCACCTCGACGACCTCGAGCCGCGTCGGGCCCACCACGTCATCGAACAGCCCGCTTACCTGGGTCACCAAATCGCGGCCGCCGTGCAAGCTGCTGCGCTCCGTCGCCGGCACGACGAAGACGGTGACCATGCCCATGTGATCGCCCGAGCTGATGCCCATGTTGGTCCTCGCCATGCCGCGCACAGCGAGCGTCGCTTCGACGTCGGGATTCTCGAGATCGAGGATGCGTGCCTCGAGCTCCGTCAACAGCGCTTCGGTCTCCTCTTTCGAGGCATCGGTCGGCATGCGGACGCGCACGTCGAACATATCCGGGTCGCCTTCGGTGAAGAGGATTACGTCTTTGACCGTGAAGGCGGCAGCGACCATCAAGAAACACAGGCCGTAGGCGCCAAACACGACCGTGGCCCGGTGTCGAAGAGACCAGCGAAGGATGCGCTCGTAGGTGTCTACGACGCGTGCGCTCGTTCGCTGCAGGCGTGTTTTCGGGGGCCCGGATTCGTCGTTCTTGAGACGCGCAAGCTTCCCGAAATCGGCCAT